>RFNL01000280.1 GCA_009927195.1 Betaproteobacteria bacterium
GCTGGCCAGAAAACACCCTGGTGCCTGAGCCCCCAAAATAAGCGTGGATCAATTGCCTGGACAAATCCATCATGAACATCTTATTGATAGAAGATGAGCAAAAAATCGCCGACTTTGTGTTGGAGGGTTTTGAAACTTTGGGCTGGCATGGCGTCCATGCACCAGATGGTGTCTCTGGCCTGGAAAGCCTGGCTCAAATGCCCTTTGATGCCATTGTTTTGGATTGGATGCTGCCTGTCATGGACGGCATGGATTTTTTGCAGATTTGGCGGCATCAGGGTCATCACACCCCCGTCATCATGCTCACCGCCAAAGCCAATATCGAATGCAAGTTGCTCGGTTTTGAAATGGGTATTCAGGATTACCTGCCAAAACCTTTTCATTTTGAGGAATTGGCCGCCCGCATCAGGGCTTTGTCGCATCGGCGAACAGCCCAAGATACAGCGCTCTTGCGCCTCAATGGGTTGGAACTCAACCGCGTTTCCAGAAAGGCGACGTGGCAGGGTTTCTCAGCGGTTCTCAGCCAGCGTGAGTTTTTGTTGCTGGAATATTTGATGCTCTCACCGGGTCAAATTTTCACCCGCAAAAAAATTTTGCGCCATGTGTGGGGCATTGATTTCGACCCTCAAACCAATGTGGTGGATGTTTGCATCATGCGTGTGCGAAAAAAATTGACCCATCCTGGCGCAGCGTCCAAGGTCGAACTGCCGCTGCAGACCCTTCGCGGCGTGGGCTATCGCTGGGCGAGCACATGAGGGTGTTGCGCAGCGTTGGCTCACGCACCTTTGTTTTTTTCATCGCTTGCTCCTTGGTGTTTATATTTGGCATCAATCGGATGTGGGCGGGTTATTTTTCCCAACGGATTCACCAAACGTTATGGGATCAAGAAATCACCCAGGCCTTGTGGTTGGAAGTGGTTGATTTGGCCGACCCTATCGACATGCCCCAACTGCAGCGCAGCTTGCTGAAAAGAATTGCTTATTCACAAGTCGCAGATTTGCGCTTGGATCGGCAAGATGAGGTCAATGAAAACCCGGCAAAGCCGTTCATCTGGGGCGCTACAGGCACTGACTCTCTCGAATGGGTGGAGCAAGCAGGTTTGAATCCCATGGCCAAAGCCCGTCATGTGCATTGGTCTTTCGAAGGCCACCATTGGACGTGGGTCAGTTTGCATCACCGTCAACAGCATTATCAAATGCTGTTAGACCACCGCGTGGCTCAGCAAAGCCTGGCGCGCATGTGGGCCGTGCGCGACCAAACCATCTGGTACCAGTTGCCTACCGTCGTTTTGTCGGCTGTTTTGCTGGCCTGGTTGGTCACACGCCTGATGTTGAATCCCATGCAACGATTGAGCCAACGTCTCAACCAAATTGTGCGATTGCAGCCCCAAGAGCGCATTGACGCCAAAGGCAGTTTGAAGGAATTTGAGTCATTGATCAATGCATTCAATGCTTTGCTTGATAGATTGCAAATCAGTTATCAGCAAGCTTCTCGCTTCTCCAGCGATGCCGCACACGAGTTGCAAACTCCGCTGACCATCTTGCGCGGCCAGTTGGCCCAAGCCATTAACCAAGCAGGGGATTACCACGATGTGCAGATTCGTTTAACTTCGATTTCTGACGAGGTAGAACGACTGATATCCATCACTGAAAAACTGCTGCAACTGTCTTTGGCAGATGCCGGTCGCATGTCACTGGTTTTGGAGCCCATCCCTTTGAGCGATTGGGTGGCTGAATTGGTTGACGATGCAGCCAGTTTCGCGCCTCACCTCAAAACCTCGTGGCAGGGAGATCCGCATGTGATTTGGCATGCCGACCGCAACCTTGCTCGGCAACTGTTGACCAACTTGCTCAGCAATGCAGTGAAATACAACCAAGTCGGCGGATGGATCCGCTTTTATCTGAAACAAACCGACCAGGATGTGGAGTTGGAAATACACAACCCCACAGAGGCCGATTTGCAAGGCATGGAAGAAAAGTTGTTTGAGCGCTTTTACCGTTTGGACCCTCATCACAACCGCAAGACTGGGGGCTCGGGTTTGGGCCTGAGTTTGTGCCGAGAAATTGCCAAAGCCCATGGGGGTGCTTTGACCATGGGCATCAAGCCGCAAAAAAATGTGGTGATGCGACTGCGACTCCCGCTGCAACAATCTCATACGGTGTGAACCCCTGGACTTGGCGGGAGGGGTTACGGCGCATCAACGCGCGGCTAAATTTTGAATTACAAAATCGTCATTTTTGGCTTTTCTATCACTTTATGGTTCGTGCGTCGCAGGACCAACTCCTTAAGATTAAATTTTCAGGAGTACTTTATGAAATCGACCTTTTATTGCGTGGCTGGTTTGACGATGTTGTTGGCTGTGGGTTCTGCCTTTGCGCAGGCCAAGAAGGCCAATGACGATGGTTCGTATGCTGAGCTGTCTTATGTTCGCTGGAACTTCAAATCTGATGCCAGCTCTCAGTCCATCAACCCCACAGGTTTGCGCGCCATTTATGGCTTTGGTGGCGATGGCATCGCCTATGAGGCGCACCTGGCTTTGCCGCTGGCAGCGGGCAGTTTCACCACCGTGGCAGGTGATGACCCAGACGTGCCCGCCAGTGTCAAAGTCGACACCAAAATCACCTCATTGGGTTTGTTTGCAAAGCTCTACACCAAGGCATCTGACGACTTGGAGCTTTATGGTCGATTGGGCATGAGCTCCATGAGCTCGAGTGTGGATTTGACAGCCACGTCCACCACGGGGAAGGCCTCAGATAAATTGGCCGATAAATCCACTGCCTTCGGTTATGGCGTAGGTGCCAAGTACAAGGTCGGCAGTTCAACTGCTCTGACATTCGACTACACGGGTTACAACAAAAACTCTCTGAGCGCCTTGGGTTTGGGCGTGGCTTTCGCTTTTTAAAAATCTCCAACCACCACTTCAAGGAATATTCACCATGTGCCAAATTTGTGACGACCACATGCCCGCCCGCCGCGGCTTTTTAACTGCACTGGGCTCGGGCTTGGCCGTGGGTGCCATGGGCTTGATGGGTAACTCTGCCATGGCTGCTGGTGGTGCCACCACCTCGGTGACGGCCGATCAAGCCCTGGACAAGCTCAAAAGCGGCAATGAACGATATGTCAGCCAACCGCAGCTGTGCGTGGCCGATTTGAGCGCCAGCCGCGACTCTGTCGCCAAGGGTCAAATGCCCTGGGCCACCATTGTCAGTTGCGCCGACAGCCGCGTGCCCCCCGAACTTCTGTTTGGCGGCACCAATGTGGGCGAGTTGTTTGTGGCGCGCAATGCCGGCAACATGGTGGACACCGCCACCATGGGCACCATCGAGTACGGCGCTGCCGTGCTGGGCGTTCCCTTGATCGTGGTGCTTGGCCACGAGCGTTGTGGTGCCGTGGCGGCAGCTTGTGAGGTAGTGACCAAAAACACGGTGTTTCCGGCATCGATCAAACCCATGGTTGCGGCCATTGTTCCTGCTGCAAAAGCGGTGGCCAAAGCACCCGGAGATTTTGTGGAAAACGCCGTGCGTGAAAACGCCAAGCGCACAGCAGAAAAAATACGCACACAAAGTCCCATCGTTTCTGCATTGATCAAGTCCGGCAAGCTCAAAGTCGTGGCCGCTCGTTATGACCTCGATGAAGGACGCGTGGAGTACCTTTGATCAGTTTTCGCCGGTCTTGCTGAAAAACATCGGCCGGTGAACTGCTCCCCGGAGTTTGGACACCCATCCAATCTTTGGGGTTTTTTCATGGTGAATTGCTTCACCATCTTTTTTGCAGCCCCAAACCCAGTTGGCCGTGGGCCATGGTGATCGGCACGATGCGCAAGGCCGTGTCTTTGCGCTTGCCGCCTTCCATCACGGTTTGCACCGACTCATACGCCATGTACCAGCCCAAAGCTGCTTGTGAAGGGTAGTGGTCGTTGTCGTTCAAGCGCGAAAACGGCACGGCGAAAGACGCGACATATCCCAAGGCCTTGAGCCCGATGGATTGGGTATTGAGTTCGGCCATGGCCAAAAACGGGATGGCCCCCACAAACGAATGCCCGCTCACGCTGTTGTCGTCTTGAAAGGGCCGCCATTTGGAGTCGGGCACGGCCACGCCTTCTTCGTTGGGGCGGGAAGCGCCTGCGGCACGTTGCACCAGCAAGGTCGATGGGGTGCCCACCACGATCGAGCGCAGGGTCAGATTGCCCCAGCTTTGCAACCCCCCCACGTCGCTGGGAAGCAGGGCCGATACCGCCCATGAAATGGGCAACATGTACTTCCATTCGCCGATTGGCTTGACGCTGGTGCTGAAGCTGTCGGTACCGCTGCTGCGCCCACCCTGGATGCTGTTTTGGATGCTTTGGTCGGCATTGGTGTTGGCCACCACCGCACCCACGCCCACGGCAATGCCCAAGCGGGTCAATCGGTCACGGGTGTAGAAGCGGTCGGCATCTTTGGCCATGTCGTCAAACCAGTCGCCCGATTGCACCACCTGGGCCATGCCCGTCAAAGGCAGGGCAAACAACACTGAGCAAAGCAATCGGTTCATAAAGCAGGCAGATGATTGTTGTAATCAGACCGTCATGGTAACGGATGGGTGCAACACCCATTGGCGGCTCACTTCACAGGGCTGGGGAGCGTGCAAGGGCTTCGATGCGCGCGGCCTCGATGCGCTTGCCCACCTGGGCACCGCTGAGGCCCTCAGCCTGGGCTTGGCGGGCCACCTCGGCCGTGTCGATGGACAAGGCCGCTTGCAGCATGGCCAGCAAGCGTTCGGCCTGTGGGTAGGGGCGATCGTGCCAGCCCAAACGCCCGCGCGCATCGCACAAGCAAGCTTGCAGCACTTGGCCAAAGCGTTCGGGGCGGCGCAGTGCGTCGCAGCGCACCAGCAGGCGCAAGGCCGCTGCGGCACCCAGTGATGCGCTGGCATGGATGTGGCCATGTTCGCGCGCCACCACCTCGGCCAGTTCGTGGCAGCTTTGCGGCACATGCAGCCGCTGGGCCAGTGCCTGTGCCAAGCGTGCGCTGCGTTGCTCATGGCCTGTGTGGCGTGGCCAATCTTGTGGCGGGGTCTGGCCTTTGCCCAGGTCGTGGCACAGGGCGGCAAAGCGCACTTCCAATGGGGAACCGATGTGGGCGCTGTGGTCCAGCACCATTTCCAGGTGCACACCGGTGTCGATTTCGGGGTGGTGCGCTGCGGGTTGCGGCACGCCGTACAAGCGGTTCACTTCGGGCAGCAAGCGCGCCAAGGCGCCGCAGGCGCGCAACACCTGCAACATGCGCGAGGGGCGGGCAGCCATCAAGCCCTTGGCCAACTCTTGCCACACCCGCTCGCGCACCAAAGCGTCAACCTCCCCGGCTTGCACCATGTCTTGCATCAGGGTCTGTGTGTCGCTGGCCACCTCAAAATCGGGCCAACGGGCGGCAAAGCGGGCCACTCGCAAAATGCGCACCGGGTCTTCGCGAAAGGCATCGGTCACATGGCGCAGCAGTTTGGCTTGCAGGTCGCGCTGGCCGCCATGCGGGTCGATCAATCGGCCTTGCGCGTCTTGGGCCATGGCATTGATGGTGAGATCGCGCCGCGCCAGGTCTTGTTCCAAAGTGACATCGGGGGCGGCATGCACCACAAAGCCTTTGTAACCCGGTGCGGTTTTGCGCTCGGTGCGGGCCAGGGCGTATTCGTCGCGGGTGACCGGGTGTAAAAACACGGGAAAGTCTTTGCCCACCGGGTCGAAGCCCGCCGCCACCATGTCTTGGGGCGTGCTGCCCACCACCACCCAGTCGCGGTCCGCGTCAGGGAGACCGAGCAAGGCATCTCTCACCGCACCACCGACCAAATAGGTTTGCATGGGGCAAATCGTAGCAGGGCCTGCGAGGCCTTCCAGGGCGGTCTAGTCCCCGGGAACCCGCTGCTTGGTCAGAATTATTTGTTTGCAGTTGTAATTAACCGACACCACGCCATCGGGCCAGGTGCTAACTTTGCGTCCACCGTGATCCGTATGCAAGCGCTGGAAGATGATTTGGACGATGGAGACGCCCCGCACATGTCACTGAGTTTGCAAACCTGCCAGCAAATGGACTTGCAAGACCCACTGCGGCCCCTGCGTGATTTGTTTGACCTGCCACCGGGGATGATTTACCTGGATGGCAATTCCTTGGGTGCCCTGCCACGGGCCACGGCGGCACGCTTACAAGCGGTGATCCAACACGAGTGGGGGGTGGGCCTGATCCGCAGTTACAACACGGCGCAATGGTTTGATCAACCGCATATCTTGGGCGACCGGCTCGCCCCTTGGTTGGGCGCGGGCGCTGGCGAGGTGCTGGTGACCGACACCACCTCGGTGAACCTGTTCAAGGTGCTGAGCGTGGCCATGGCCATGGCTGCGCAAAACAGCCCTGGGCAACGTGTGTTGCTCAGTGAAGTCGGCAACTTTCCGACCGATCTGTACATGGCCGAATCCGTGTGCGCGCAGCATGGATGGCAACTGCGCTGTGTCCAAGCTGCTGAATTGGACGCGCACCTCAGCGACGAAGTGGGTGTGCTGATGCTCACCCATGTGAATTACCGCACCGGGGCCTTGTGGGACATGGGCCATTGGAGTGCCAAAGCCCATGCCGTGGGCGCAATGGCGGTGTGGGATTTGGCCCACAGCGCAGGCGCGGTGCCGCTGGCCTTGAAGGCCGATGGGGCCGATTTCGCCGTGGGTTGTGGCTACAAGTATTTGAATGGCGGCCCCGGGGCACCCGCTTTTGTGTGGGCCCACCCTGACCATGTGCATCACGCCAAGCAGCCTTTGACGGGCTGGTGGGGCCATGCACAACCGTTTGCATTCACCCCCAGCTATGAACCCGCAACCGGTATGGGTCGTTTTTTGTGCGGTTCTCAATCGGTGTTGGCCATGGCGGCACTGGCTTGTGGCTTGGACACCTTTGAGCGCAGCCTGCCCCTGGGGGGTATGTCCGCCCTGCGTCAAAAATCTTTGGCCTTGACCGATGCGTTCATCGGGTTGGTGCAAACCCATTGCGCGGGCCATGGTTTGGTGTTGGAGACCCCGCTCAACCCCCAACAACGTGGTTCGCAAGTCAGTTTGAGCACACAAGCGGGTGCATACGCCATGGTGCAAGCCCTGATAGAGCGCGGTGTGGTGGGAGACTTTCGCGCTGGTGACCCAGGCCGCAGTGAACCGGACATCATGCGCTTTGGCTTCACGCCCTTGTATCTGGGCTTTGAAGATGTGTGGCGAGCGGTTGACCATTTGAGGCAGGTGCTCGATGCGGGCATTTGGCGTGCACCACGCTTTGCCATCCCCCACCCTGTGACCTGAATCATCGCCATGGACCTGGCCGATGACAAGCTATGGAGGCATGCATGAACTGCCCTTTTGCTTCAACCCCCAAAGGCAGCGCCGACGTGCCAACGCAACCGGGCCCATTGCCAGACAAGCCGACCATGGACTTCAGCCAAGACATGGCCTATGGGGATTATTTGCAGTTGGGGGCCATCCTGGGGGCCCAGCAGCCTTTGTCGCCGGCCCACGACGAGATGCTGTTCATCGTGCAGCACCAAACCAGCGAGTTATGGATGAAGCTGATGCTGCACGAATTGGCCGCAGCCATGCAGTGCATCCAGAGCGATCGGCTGGGCATGGCCTTCAAAATGTTGGCCCGAGTCAGCACCATCATGGCCCAGTTGGTCCACGCCTGGGATGTGCTGGCCACCATGACCCCGCCGGAGTACACGGCCATTCGGCCTTTTTTAGCAGCCTCCAGCGGCTTTCAAAGCCACCAATACCGCTGCATTGAATTTGCCATGGGCAATAAACAAGCCGCCATGCTTGGGCCCCATGCGCACCAACCCGATGTGCTGCGCACGGTCCAACAGGCATTGCATGCGCCCTCTTTGTACGACCACGCCCTGGGCTTGTTGGCCCGGCGCGGTTTGCCCGTTCCAGCCAGCCACTTGGCGCGCGACTGGTCGCAGGCGTATGTGGCCAGCGCAGCGGTGGAGGCGGCATGGTTGCAGGTGTACCGCGATCCAGAAACCCACTGGGACTTGTACCAGTTGGGTGAAGAATTGACCGACTTGGAGGACGCTTTTCGGTTGTGGCGCTTTCGCCACCTGACCACGGTGGAGCGGGTGATTGGTTTCAAGCGCGGCACCGGTGGCACCGGCGGGGTGACTTATTTGCGGCGCATGCTCGATGTGGTGTTGTTTCCTGAAATTTGGAGCCTGCGCACCCATTTGTGATGACTTGTTCTTGACCAACTGGTCCGACAGGCCAATGGTGATGCCCTGGTTTGTGCGACAAGTTGGCCGCTTGCTTAAACTGATCATTTGAATTTCATCAAATCAACAACCAAAAGGAGCGCGCTCATGCTTCAAGTCGCTAAAAACTTTTGCGCCGTTGCCCTGACCTGCATGGCGGTGGCCTTCACCGTTTCGGCCCAAACCTTGGGTGACGACCAGTACAAACCCACAGTAGGTCAGTCAGGCAAAGATGTGGTGTGGGTGCCCAGCCCCGATCAATTGGTTGAAAAAATGTTGAGAACTGCGCAAGTCACCGACAAAGACCTGGTTTATGACTTGGGCGCGGGTGATGGCAAGATTGCCATCGCTGCTGCGCTCTACCATGGGGCCCGTGCAGTGGGCATTGAATACAACCCCGATATGGCGGCCTTGGCCCAGCGCAATGTCGAGCGTTCCGGCCTCAAAGACAAGGTGCGCATCATCCGAGGTGATATTTTTGAAGAAGATTTTTCATCGGCCACGGTGGTGACCTTGTATTTGTTGCCCCAACTCAATATCCGCCTCAAGCCCATTTTGCAGAAAATGAAACCCGGTACCCGGGTGGTGTCGAACTCATTCAATATGGGCGATTGGTTGCCGGAAGAAACCATAGAGACCGATCGCGGACGTGGTTATTTCTGGATCATTCCCGCCCGCATCGAAGGGCAATGGTCGGTGCAGTTGGGTGGCCAAACGGGTCAGTTGAGCCTGCAACAAAAAGACCAGATGTTTGACGGCACTTTGATCTTGCAAGGGCAGAGCCACAAACTGGCCAAGGGCCGTTTGCGCGGCAGTGAATTCAGCTTTGAATACCCGCGCGGGGATGGCAGCGTGGCCAAGGTCACAGGCCAGGTTGAAGCGGGACGTTTGCAAGCCCAGCAGCAAGTGCTGAGCGCGGCGGTGCCGATGTCAGCGCAAAAACAGTAGGGGGACGCGGGCTGGGCATGTGCCCGGTTTGGCTCAATGGACTTTGAAGCCTTGTTCGCGCCAATGCAGCAGGGCCAAAGCCACCACCCCGCTGAGCAACAACAGCAAAGCCACATGAATGGCGTTTTGGCTGATGGCATACCCCACGCTGGAGAAGGTGAGGTAAGCGCAAGCCAAGCAAAAAACCATGGGGGTCAGGGGATACCAGGGGACTTTGAACGGCCGTGGTGTGTTGGGGTCGCGCCAGCGCAGCCAAAAAAGCGACAAGCCCACCAGGCACAAAAAGCCCCAAAACACGGGGGCGGTGAATTCCACCATGGCCGAAAAGCCATCGCTCTCTTGGGCACCTAAGGCAATCAGCAACAGGCTGATGACTGCCTGAAACAAATAAGCGCGGGTGGGGCTGCCGGAACGGCTTTCCCATTGGCCCAAAGCCCGCAGGCTGTGCCAATCGCGTCCCAGCGCAAAACTGGTGCGTGCGCCCACCACCATGGTGGCGTTGATGCTGGTCAGTGCCGCAATTGCCACAAACAAGCCCAGTGCTTTTTGCGCCCAAGGCCCCCAGGCCAGGCCCAGCAAATCGGAAGCAGCGGTTTTGCTGTCGGCCAGTCCTTTGAGGCCAAGCCCATTCAAAAGTGCGATGTTGACCAGCAGATAAATGAGCGTGAGGATGAGCATGCTTGACACCATGACCCACACCATGGTGCGGCTGTTGCCTTTGATTTCGGCAGACACATAGGCCGCTTCGTTCCAGCCGCCAAAGGTGAGCAAGACAAACACCAGGGCCAAGCCCATCATGGCCAAGGTCGGTGTATGGGAAAAAGCAGCTGGCGCGGTGCTGGTCGCGGATGGCAGCGCAAACCCGGCCACCACCACGGCCACCAGCCCCAGCACTTCAAAGGCCGTCAGCACCATTTGCACCCGTGCCGAAGCCTTCACCCCCCAGATGTTGATGGCGGTCAGCGACACCACAATGGCGAACGCCCAATACGCATTGCCATGCGTCCCCCAAGGCCAGACCTGGCTGAAATAGTCGCCAAACACGAAAGCCAGCAAAGCGATGGAGCCGGTGTTGATCACGCTGGCGCGGGCCCATGCGTATAAAAACGACACATGACGGCCAAATGCGCGGTGCAAAAAATGGTAGTCGCCCCCCGCATGCGGGTAAGCGGTGCATAACTCTGCATAGCAGAGCGCACCCATCAGGGATACCAAGGCACCGAGCAACCAAATCACCATCCACCAACCAACGTCGCCCGTGATCCCCGCGACCATGCTGGGGGTTTTGAAAATACCCGCCCCAATGACAATGCCCACGATCAAAGCCATTGCGCCCCAGGGGCTGAGCAGGTGCTGCGGTTCGCTGGGGTCCTGGCTGGCAGGCTTCATGTCCAAGGCATTCGGTTGAAAGCTGAGCGGGCGCGGTGCATTCAGCGGCGCGTGGCCTCTATGGGCAATTGACCGCCTTGCAGGGTCATCACGCCTTGCATTTGGTTGCCATTGACTTGGGCGGTGACGCTGCGCAATTGCTGATCAGCCCCCATGAACTGGAAAGCAATCTTATTTCCGCGCAATTGCGCCCCCAGCAAAGGCGTTTTGCGCCCGCGTTCGGTGATGCTGCCACCGATGCGTTGAAAGCTTTGCTCAATGTTCAACTGAACCTGGGCATTGCTGTCAACTTCTTGCAGTGTCCAAATGCCTTCCACAGCGCTGGGCACCACCCACAAGAAGGCTTGGGCATATTCATGGCTGATTTTATCGTCGGCCTCCCACTCGCCCATGTCAAAAGCATGAGAGACGATGCGGGTTCCCGGCTTCATTTTCAGCAGGGTCGGGCGCAGCTTCAAGTTGAGGTGGGGCAACAGGTACAGGGTGACCACGGTGGCCTCGTCAAACTTTTCCTCAAAAATATCGCCTTGGCGGATGCTGACTTTGTCGGCCACGCCGGCGGCGCGGGCATTCTTTTGCGCGTGCAAGGCCATTTGCGGGTTGTATTCAATGCCGTAGGCCCGGGCACCAAATTGCTTGGCAGCGGTGATGGCGATGATGCCGTCGCCCGCCCCCAAGTCATAGACGATGTCTTGGCCCGATACCTTGGCCATGTTGAGCATGCGGTTGACCAACTCGGGGGAGGTGGGGATCCAAATCACATCTTTCCCGGTTTGGCCGCGTTGCGGTTGGTAGTCTTTGTCCGTTGGACTGGCACAAGCGATCAAGCCCATGGCCAACAGCGCCGCGGCCGCTCGCCGTGTCAGTGGCCATGCGTGTTTCATCGTGTCTCTCCAGGCAGTGAATGGCTTCAATTGGCTTGGGCGCCAGAGCTTTTGACCACGGCCGACCATTTGGGCACTTCGGTGCGCAAAAAGGCAGCAAACTCTGCAGGGTTGTTGCGGCTGAAGGACAGCCCCAACTGGATGAATTTTTCACTCACCTCGGGCGACTCCATGGCGCGATTGAGCGCCGCATTGAAGCGTTCGATCACCGCTGGCGGCGTGCCCAGGGGCACCATGAAGCCAAACCAGGTGTAGTCATCGAATTCTTTATAGCCGTACTCGGTGATGGAGGGTACATCGGGCAACAAAGGCGAGCGATTGGCACTGGTCACGGCCAGGGCCTTGAGCTTGCCGGCCTTGATTTGGGGCACGGCAGGCGGCATGGAGGTCGATGCCATCGGCGTGTGGCCGGCCAGCACCGCGTTGATGGCGGCGGCGGGTTGATACGGTACATGGGCAATGTCCACTTTGGCCGCGGTCTTGAGCCGCTCCATTGACAAATGGGTGGTGGTGCCAATGCCCGAGGAGGCGTAGCTCATGGGGGTTTTTTTGGCAGCTTCGACCAACTCGGGCAGGGTTTTGGCGCTCACACCCGGGTTGACCGTGATGATGTTGGGTGTTTTGGGGCCCATGGCCAAAGGTGCAAAGTCTTTGATCGCGTCATAGCCTGCATCGGCATACAAAGAGGGGTTGACCGCAAAGGCCACGCTGTGCACCAATACGGTGTAGCCATCGGCCGGGGCGCGCTTGACTTGGGTGGTGGCGATATTGCCGCCTGCGCCGCCTTTGTTGTCGACGATGAAATTGCCACCAGTGAGTTCATTGAGCTTTTGGGTCAAAGCGCGCGCCACAATGTCGGTGGACGAGCCAGGCGCAAATGCCACCAACAAGCTCACGGGTTTGGCCTTGGGCCACTCCGCTGTTTGGGCAAAACTGAGAGAGGCACACAGGCATATCAGGGCCAGCAGGCCTTGGCGACGGTGGATGAAAGACATGGGGTTCTCCAGCGATGTGTGTGCAAGCCAAAGATTATGGCTTTGCAGCCACCTGCCCAGGCTGGCACAGGGCTGGGTGAAACCCTTGGTTGATGGCCCATGCGGCCCTATCGCCAACCCGGGTGTGGCATGCAACAAGCGGGTGTCCAATGCGCGGCCGCTCATGCGCCCAACCTGAGAGGCGCATCGCGGCTTTGACGCTCGCCCGTGCCAGCTGCAGAGGAAAGGGCCTGCAGCCCGCCACTGGCAAGGTCATGGGTCATCCGATCCGCCCAGTTGCCCCCACCAGACACACAGTAGCGTCGAAAAAGTTTCATATTTCAGACACGGCATTGTCATGAGGCAATCAGATACTTCAGGCATGAAACAAATGGAGCGTTCATGTCTGTCGGGTCATTAGAACTCACACACACCATCACGCCCGCATGGGGGCCAGAAGTTGCGGTCACCCACCAGGGTCAACAACCCACCGCCCCGACCCCTTCAGCCCCCAGCCAATCCAAGGCCACCATCCAATGGGCCCGGCATTTGGATGAGGTGCGCGAAGCCCAACGACTGCGCTACCAGGTATTTGCCAATGAGTGGGGCGCCCACTTCACCAGTGCCATTCCCGGACATGACATCGATGTGTTTGACGACTATTGTGAACACCTGATCGTGCGCAGCGGTGCAAATGGTCCTGTGGTGGGTACTTATCGTGTGCTGGTGCCAGCACAAGCCGCTCGCCTGGGGGGTACTTACACCGACACCGAGTTTGACTTGGTGCGCTTGCGCAATTTGCGCCCCAATATGGTGGAGTTTGGTCGCAGTTGCGTTCACCCTGATCACCGTCAGGGCGCCGTCATCATGGCTTTGTGGGGTGCACTGATCGGCTTCATGCAGCAAAACCATTTTGAGACCATGCTGGGCTGTGCCAGCATTCCCATGTTGCACAACGGCGTGGTCAACACCCAGGTGGCCGCCAGCATGTGGGCCCGGTTGCGGTCCTCGCACCTGGCCCCAATTGAATACCGTGTCAGCCCCCGTTTTGCTTTGCCTTTGCATGACGCTCAGGCCGAGTTGGCGGTGGAGCCGCCTTCATTGATCCGTGGTTACCTTCGATTGGGTGCCAAGTTGTTAGGGCCGCCCGCATGGGACCAGGGTTTCAACAGTGCGGATTTGCCCATGATGCTGTGGCTCAAAGACATTCCCGAGAAATATCGCCGTCACTTTTTGAGAAGCTGATGCACTACCGAGCCGTATTTATCTCTGACATCCATCTGGGCACAGCGGGGTGCCAGGCGCAAGCGCTGTTGGACTTTTTGAAGTCACATGAAAGTGACTATCTCTATCTCATCGGCGACATCGTCGATGGTTGGCAACTCAGGCGCAATTGGTATTGGCCGCAGGCGCACAATGACGTGGTGCAAAAATTATTGCGCCGGGTTCGCAAAGGTTGTCATGTGCTCTACATCCCTGGCAATCACGATGAATTTGCGCGTGAATTCACCAGTCAGCACTTTGGCGGCATTGAAGTGGTGGAGGAAGGTTCGCACACCTTGCTCGATGGCAGAAAATTGTGGCTCACCCATGGCGATTACTTCGATGCAGTGGTGCAATATGCCAAGTGGCTGGCCTATGTGGGTGACTATTTGTATGAATTCACATTGCGCATGAACCGGCACTTCAACCGCATCCGGGCCAAGATGGGCTTGCGCTATTGGTCGTTATCGGCATTTTTAAAGCACAAGGTGAAAAAAGCCTTGAGTTATGTGTCGGATTTTGAAAATGCCGTGGCCCAGGAAGCTGCCCGCCGTGGTTATCAAGGCGTGGTGTGTGGTCATATCCACAAAGCTGAAATGCGCACCATAAACGGCATTTTGTACTGCAACGACGGCGATTGGGTTGAAAGCCGTACGGCCCTGGTGGAGCACATGGATGGTCGCCTGGAATTGATCTACTGGGATCAACTGATGGACAAGTCGTTTGTCCATCACTCAGCCATGCAGGCGGCGTGAGGCCGTTGCGCGGCCCATGAGCCCGGGCTTTTATCGTTTGATGGGGGCCCAAGGTTTGGCCGGTTTGGCCGACAACGCCTTGCTGCTGGTGGTGATTGCCATGCTCATCGAGCAGTCCAAAGCGGCCCACTGGATTCCATTGCTCAAGCTGGGCTTTAACCTGTCGTATGTGGTCTTGGGGCCTTGGGTTGGGCGTTTGGCCGATGCCTGGCACAAACCCCGGGTCATGCAATGGGCCAATGGCCTCAAGCTGATGGCGGTCTTGTCCATCTTGTTGGGGCTGGATGTGATGTTGGCTTATGTCTGGGTGGGCTTGGGTGCGGCCATCTATTCGCCGGCCAAATATGGCTGGATCACCGAGGTGGAGCCACCCCACCGCTTGGTTCAGGCCAATGCTTGGATTGAAGTCAGCACAGTGAGTGCGGCAGTCTTAGGCGTGGCTTTGGGCGGCCTCTTGATCAGCGATGCCTGGACCAGTTCACCATTGGCCCTAGCCATCAATGCAATGGCTTGGTGGGACAGCCGTTTGGGTGTTTCCGTGATGTTGATTTTTGGCTTGTATGTGGCAGTGGCCTTGATGCAGCGTGGCATCCCGCACAGTGGCGTGCCCTGCCTGACGCGGGGTTGGCAATTGGGTCAGGTGTGGCGCGACTTTTGGGTCGATCAAAAAATTCTGTGGACCGACCGCCTTGGCCAAGTCAGTTTGGCCGTGACCACTTTGTTTTGGGGGGTTGGAGCGACCATGCAATTGCTGGTGCTGTTGTGGTGCCAGCAGGTTTTGGGTTTGGGCCTGGACCAGGGCGCTTATTTACAAGCCTGCACCGCTGTGGGGGTGGTTGTGGGTGCTTGGCTGGCCGGGCGATGGGTTCCTTTGCACCTGGCAACCCGGGTGCTGGGATTGGGTGTGGTGTTGGGTCTGTTACTGCCCACCATGAACC
>RFNL01000007.1 GCA_009927195.1 Betaproteobacteria bacterium
ACGCTGCTTCACCCTCCAGGCCTTGGCCGCCAATGGCCTGCCAGCGGCCATCCACACCGCCTGCGAGGACTACCGTGCCGGGCCAGCATCGACTTGGAACACGACCGCGCCAGCCGCGCCCAAGGCGACAAAGTGGGTTGCCCTTTGCATGTGCTGTGGGGCGCGCAAGGTGTGGTGCAGCGCCTGTTTGACCCCATGGCCTTGTGGCTGGCCCAATGCCGTGGGCCTGTGACGGGCCGCGCCTTGGACTGCGGCCACTTCATCCCCGAGTCATTGCCCCGCGAAACCGCCGCCGAATTGCTGGCCTTTCACGGCTGAGTGGCCGGGAATGGTGGCTCACTCGGGCTTGATGTTGGCATCTTTGATCACCTTGCCCCAGCGCTCGTGTTCACGCCGGATGTAGGCGGCAAATTCAGCCGGTGAGGCACTCGGGTGCAAGGTGGCCCCAATGTGGGTGAAGCGCTCGACCACCTCCGGGTTTTGCAAACCCTTGACCAGCGCGGCATGCATTTTTTGCACCACCGCAGGGGGCGTGCCAGCGGGTGCGCCAAAGCCAAACCAAGGTTGCACCACCAAGCCCGGGAAGCCCGCTTCAGCCGCCGCTGGCACATCGGGCAGTTGCGGTGAGCGCTTGGCAGAAAACACCGCCAAGGCCTTGACCTTGCCCGCCTTGATTTGCGGCAAGGCCACCACCAAGGAGCTTTGAAAATCCAATTGCGTGGAGCCACCGATCAGGTCTTGGATTTGCTGTGTGGCCCCCTTGTAGGGCACGTGCAGCAAGGTGACCCCGGCTTGGCTTTGCAGCAACTCGGCGGCCAGGTGCGGCACGGTGGCCACACCCGGTGTGCCATACGCGAATTTGTTGCCCGATTTGGCCGCCTTGATCATCTCGGCCAAGCTGTTGAAAGGGGCCTCTTTGTTGGCAATCAACACCGGTGTCATCGACACAAAGTTGGTGATGGGTGCAAAGTCTTTGAAGGCATCAAACCCCGGCTCGCCCACATGCGGCGCAATCGCAGCGGTGATGGCCAACAAGCCAATCGTGTGGCCGTCCGGTGCCGCCTTGGCCAAGGCCACCAATCCGGTGACCCCGTTGCCGCCTGGGCGGTTCTCCACCACCACGCTTTGCTTGAGTTCCTCGCGCAAGATATTGGCCGCTTCTCGCCCCACC
>RFNL01000006.1 GCA_009927195.1 Betaproteobacteria bacterium
TGATCGGTCAGAATTTCCAGCAACATGGCATGCGGCACCCGCCCGTCAATGATGTGTACCGCATTCACCCCGCTCTTGGCGGCATCGAGCGCGCCACTGATTTTGGGCAACATGCCGCCGCTGATGGTGCCATCGGCAAAGAGTTCGTCAATTTCACGCGCCGACAAATCGGTGAGCAACTCCCCGCTTTTGTTCAATACCCCCGGCGTGTTGGTGAGCAAGACCAGTTTTTCGGCCTTGAGCACGGTGGCAAGTTTGCTGGCCACCAAATCGGCATTGATGTTGTAGCTTTCGTTGTTGTCGCCAAAACCAATCGGGCTGATGACCGGGATGAAGGCATCGTCTTGCAAGGCCTTGACCACGCTGGGGTCGATGCCAATGATGTCGCCCACCTGGCCCACATCCACCTCTTGGCTCGGGTTTTCGGCATCTTGCATCTTGAGTTTGCGGGCGCGGATCATGCCGCCGTCGCGCCCGGTCAGGCCCACGGCTTTGCCACCCGCCTGGTTGATCAAGCCCACAATGTCTTGCTGCACCTCGCCCGCCAGCACCCACTCCACCACTTCCATGGTTTCGGCATCGGTCACCCGCATGCCCTGGACGAATTCACCTTTTTTACCCAGTCGGTTCAAAGCGGTTTCAATTTGGGGCCCGCCCCCGTGCACCACCACCGGGTTCATGCCCACCAGTTTGAGCAAGACCACATCCTCGGCGAAATCGGCCTGCAAGGCCGGATCGGTCATGGCGTTGCCGCCGTATTTGATGACCAGGGTTTTGCCGTGGAATTTACGGATATAAGGCAAGGCTTGGGCCAGTATTTCGGCCTTGTCGCGCGGGGCAATGGCGGAGATGTCGGTCATTGGTGTGGGCGGGTCAACGGTTCAAAAGCATTGTGCACGAACTCCGCACAGGCCCATCCCGCCCGTACGGTGGCCCCTGGAGGGCCTGCAGGCCGTTCGTCAGGTCGGTGACAACGGTCGGTGCAGGCTCAAGATGCCGCTTGGGTTTGGGCCCAGGTGGCGGCGTTGGCATCTTTGGCCGCCAGCAAAGGGGCCATCGGCAGGTGGGGCCAATCGATGGCCAGGTCGGGGTCTGACCACAACAGGCTGCGCTCATGCTCGGGGTACCAGTAGTCGGTGGTTTTGTACAAGAACTCGGCATGCGCGCTGGTGACCAAAAAGCCATGGGCCAAACCCGGCGGCACCCAGATTTGGCGCTTGTTTTCGGCAGACAGCGCAATGCCAGCCCACTGGCCACGGGTGGGAGAGCCGGGCCGGATGTCGACCACCACATCGAACACCTCGCCTTCGCTGACCCGCACCAACTTGCCTTGCGGGTGTTGCACCTGGTAGTGCAGGCCGCGCAACACGCCTTGGGCCGAGCGGCTGTGGTTGTCTTGCACGAAAGCGCTGTCCACGCCGGTGGCTGCGGCAAAGTCGCGGGCATTGAAGCTCTCAAAGAAAAAGCCCCGCGCGTCGCCAAACACCTTGGGCTCGAGGATCAAAACGCCCTCGATGGACGTGGTTTGAACGGTATAGGGCATGCTTCAGACCAGCAGGTTCATGAGATAGCGGCCATAACCGCTTTTGATCAAGGGGGCAGCGATTTTTTCCACCTGAGCGGCATCGATCCATCCTTGGTGGTAGGCAATTTCCTCGGGGCAAGCGACCATCAGGCCTTGGCGCTTTTGCAAGGTGGCGATGAAGGACGAGGCCTCGTGCATGCTTCGTGGGTACCGGTATCGAGCCAAGCATAACCACGCCCCATGATCTCGACCTGCAATTGCTGGCGTTCCAGGTACATGCGGTTGAGATCAGTGATTTCCAACTCACCCCGGGCCGAGGGCTTCAACTCGCGCGCCCAATCGCAAACCTGGTTGTCGTAAAAGTACAAACCCGTGACCGCGTAGTTCGATTGGGGTCGGGCTGGCTTTTCCTCAATGCTCAAGGCGCGGCGCTGGCCGTCAAAGGCCACCACACCATAGCGCTCGGGGTCTTGCACATGGTAGGCAAACACCGTGGCACCTGTGGTGCCAGCACGGGCCGATTGCAATTGTTTGACCAGGTCGTGGCCGTAAAAA
>RFNL01000005.1 GCA_009927195.1 Betaproteobacteria bacterium
CTGCGGTCGTTCAAGCGCATCAGGTTGTGGCGCACCAGCAGACTGACTTCGCCCACCACATGCACAGGAGAGCGCAAAAACAAATCCAGCGAACGCGCCACCACGCCTTCGCTGGAGTTTTCCATGCCGACCACGCCAAATTGCGCCGACCCGGCCGCGGTGGCGTGAAACACTTCGTCAAAGTTGGCGCAGTAGTTCATTTGCACTGCACTGCCAAAAAATTCGAGGGCGGCCTGCTCGCAAAAAGTGCCTTGTGGGCCCAGCACAGCCACCGTTGCGGTGCTTCCAAGGCCAAACATGCCGACATGATTTCCCGCCAGATGGCGGCAATGTGTTGACTGTGCAAAGGGCCCCGGTTGAGGTCTTGGATTTTTTGCAGCACCTGGGCCACCCGGTCCGGGCGGAAAAACGGCGAGTTTTCACGCTTTTTGATCTCGCCCACTTGCTCGGCCACCCGGGCACGCTGGTTGAGCAATTCCAGCAATTGCTTGTCCAGTGCGTCTATTTGGTCGCGCAGCGGGGCCAGGTCGGCCGAGGTGACGGGTACAGGGGGCTGGCTCATGGTGGTGTGTGGTGCAAAGTGGGCCGGGGTTCAGGCCTGGGTTTTTTCAAAGTCTTGCATGTAATCGACCAAGGCTTGCACGCCCGCCAAAGGCATGGCGTTGTAGATGCTGGCTCGCATGCCGCCCACCGACTTGTGGCCCTTGAGTTGCAGCAAACCGCGCGCTTGGGCACCGCTTAAAAAAGCAGTGTTGAGCGACTCGTCACGCAAGAAAAATGGCACATTCATGCGCGAGCGAGACGGCTCTTGCACGCGATTGTGGTACAGGCTGGATCGGTCAATGCAGTCGTAGAGCAAGGTGGCTTTGGCTTGGTTGCGTGCCTCCAGTGCAGCAACGCCATGCAGGTCGCCCTCGCGTTGGCGGGCAATCCAATCGAAGATCAAGCCAGCCATGTAAATGCTGTAGGTGGGCGGGGTGTTGAACATGGAATTGTTTTGCGCCACCGTTTGGTAGTTGAAAGCGCTGGGACAAATGGGCAGGGCGTGGCCCAGCAGGTCTTTGCGCACCACCACCAAGGTCAGGCCGGCTGGCCCGATGTTTTTTTGCGCCCCGCCATAGGCCAAACCGACGCGCGACCAGTCCACCGGGCGCGACAGCACATGGGATGAAAAGTCAATCACCAATGGGGCATCACAGCCCAAGGCTTTGAGGTCGGGCAGGGTGTGGCATTCCACCCCATGGATGGTTTCGTTGGTGCACAGGTGCACATAACTGGGGTGCGCGCTCAATTGCCAATCGGCGGCAGGAGGCAAGTGGTCAAAACCCTGGGCTTGGCTGCTGGCGGCCACATGGGTAGGGCCGTAACGTTGGGCTTCGCGCAAAGATTTTTCGCTCCAACTGCCGCTGATCACAAAGTCCAGCGTGCCGCCACGCCCCAGGTTGAGCGGAACAATCGCGTTTTCGGCAATGCCACCGCCTTGCATGAACAAAATATCGAATTCGTTGGGGATGTTCAGCAAGGTGCGCAAATCTGCAAGGCCTTGTCATGGATGGCGATGAATTCTTTGCCGCGGTGGCTCATTTCCATCACCCCCATGCCGCTGCCCTGCCAGTCGCTGATTTCGGCGGCGGCGTGCTGCAACACTTCCAGCGGCATGGCAGCTGGTCCGGCGGAAAAGTTGTAAGGCCGGTTCATGCGGCGTCAAGGGGTGGGCTCGTCGGCATCAGCGTCGGAGCCGTTTTCGTCGCCAGCGTCTTGACCTTGGGCATCGTTTTCCACAATCCGTTGCAAGCCATTGAGCTTGGCGCCTTCGTCCAAGGCAATGAGGATCACGCCTTGGGTGGCGCGGCCAAGTTCGCGGATTTCGCTCACCCGGGTTCGCACCAGCACACCGCGGTCGGTGATGAGCATGAT
>RFNL01000004.1 GCA_009927195.1 Betaproteobacteria bacterium
CGCTGACCACCTGACGCCTGCGAGAGCGAAACAAACAACCCCAGGCGTCATGGCCAGCGAAGACAAGCGTTCGCATGGACCAGCACTTGCAACCGCCGGCACCGGCCATGCAGTTGCCCGGCCTGATTACTTTTTGCCGCGCCGCGCCTTCACCCCTTGCGACAAGACCTTCAGCACCTCCACCGAGTCGCCCCAGGCAATGCAGGCGTCGGTGATGCTTTGCCCGTAAACCAAGCTGTCCAGCTGGTCTTTGCCGGGCGTGAACTTCTGTGCGCCTGCGTTCAAATGGCTTTCCACCATCACACCAAACACGCTGTGCAAGCCCTGGGCCAACTGATCGGCAATGTCTTGGGCCACCACCAACTGGCGCTCATGCTGTTTGCCGCTGTTGGCGTGGCTGCAATCGACCATCAACTGGGCGGGCAATTTGGCCGCTTTCAATTCTTTGCAGGCTGCAGCCACGCTGTCCGCGTCGTAGTTGGGCGTTTTGCCACCGCGCAAAATCACATGGCAATCGGGGTTGCCCTGGGTTTGCACAATCGCCACTTGACCGTTCTTGTGCACCGACAAAAAATGGTGGCCACGCGCGGCCGCTTGGATGGCGTCGGTGGCGATTTTGATGTTGCCGTCGGTTCCATTTTTAAAACCGATCGGGGCCGACAGGCCTGAGGCCAATTCGCGGTGCACCTGGCTCTCGGTGGTGCGCGCACCGATCGCGCCCCAGCTGATCAGATCGCCAATGTACTGGGGCGAAATCACGTCCAAAAACTCGCTGCCCGCGGGCAAGCCGGTGCGGTTGATCTCAATCAGCAATTGGCGTGCAATGCGCAATCCCTCGTCGATGCGAAAGCTCTCGTCCAAGTAGGGGTCATTGATCAAACCCTTCCAGCCCACAGTGGTGCGCGGCTTTTCAAAATAAACCCGCATGATGATTTCCAAGGTGTCCGCGAAATTCTCGCGCTCGGCCTTCAAGAGGCGGGCATATTCCAGCGCTGCGGCGGGGTCGTGGATCGAACAAGGGCCCATCACCACCAGCAGGCGGTCGTCCTTGCCTGCCATGATCTGTTGGATGCGCTGGCGGGTCTGGGCGATGAGGCTCTCCACCGCCGTGCCAGCGATGGGAAAGAATCGGATCAAATGTTCAGGCGGTGGCAACACGGTGATGTCCTTGATGCGTTGGTCATCGGTTTGGCTGGTTTGGTCGT
>RFNL01000068.1 GCA_009927195.1 Betaproteobacteria bacterium
CGCTGCGTTGACTGGGGCAGCGATTTCATCGCACATTGCGGCCTCTTTGGCTGATCCGATCAGCACAGTGGGCAGGCCCAGCGATTGCGCCAAGGCACTGAAGTGAGTGGCCGGCCAGCGTTTGGCCGGGCCATATTCGGCCCCCGGCACCATCACCACATATGACTGCGCCACCAAGCCCAAATGTTGGAGGGTGGCATTCACCTGGGCCGGGCTGCGCTGCAAACGCGGTCGCGGGTCCACCTGCGGCGCGCGCAAGCCCCGAATGGGTACGCCACCGCTGCCAGGCTCAAACGAGGCGGCCCCCAACACCGAACTCGCCCAGTCGCCCGCGCCCGCCGCTGCCACGCTGGCAGGTGGATCGATTCGGGCCAAAGCCAGGTAATGGTCCACCATGGGCGGGCGCTGATCGCGCGGCGGATTGGGCAAGCGCCGGTTGAGCACGCCCCAGCGCGCCTCGCCCTGGTAGCCCATCCGCAAGGGAATACCCGCCCACCAAGGCAACAAGGCACTTTTGAGGGAGTTGGGCGCCACGTAGGCCCGATCGAACTGCCCATGCAATTGGCGCGCCATGGCACGCCGCGCCGACCACTGCAAACCACCGTGCTGAAAGGGCAACTCGACCACCGCCACCACCGCGCCCATGGCGCGAAACACGGGGGCTACCCATG
Organism: Betaproteobacteria bacterium; assembly: GCA_009927195.1. GTDB lineage: Bacteria > Pseudomonadota > Gammaproteobacteria > Burkholderiales > Burkholderiaceae_C > Limnohabitans. The sequence continues at coordinate 672 of RFNL01000068.1, forward strand.
GCAAGGCGGCCACCGTGACCACCTCACCGCGCATGTGCAAACTGCGCAGCAAGGGTTCGCTCATGATGGCGTCCCCAATCCACTGCGGTGCAACAAACAAAGATCGGGTCATGCTGGGCTCAAAGAGGTGTCAAGGCAGGCCCGACCTGCCAGCCCGGTGGGTGGGCCGAGCATTGCAGCAAGGGCCTCAGCGCCTCAGTGGGCGCTGACGTGCTCGCCGTCTTTGAGTTTGTACTCGGTGCTGCAATACGGGCACTTGGCATGGCCGGTGTGGGCCACATCCAAATACACTTTGGGGTGGCTGTTCCACAAGGCCATGTCGGCTTTGGGATTGGGGCAAAAAACGCCGCCGTGGCCATTGAGGTCTTTGGCCAGTAATTCTATGGGGGGCTTTAGCATGACAGTCCTCACACCAGGTTCAGCCAATGGGCGTATCGGGGGTTGCGGCCATTGACGATGTCAAAAAACGCG
>RFNL01000204.1 GCA_009927195.1 Betaproteobacteria bacterium
CCCAGCCACATCACAAACAAAGGGGCAAAAGCCACCTTGGGGGCGATTTGCAGGGCCAATAAGTAGGGCGACAAAACGGCCTCCACTTGGGGCGACAAACCCAATGCGTAGCCCATGGCCGCGCCCAAAGCTGCGCCCAACCCAAATCCGACCACCACCTCCAGCGAGGTGATGCTGCTGTGCCAAAGCAAACGTTCGCTCGCATGAATGCGAAATAACTCCTCCCAGGTTTTACTGGCACTGGGCAAAATGAATTCAGGCACCCCCCACCAACCGGGCAGCCACTGCCAAGCGGCCAGAAACAAGAGCGCGACCAGCACGCTCCAGCCGGTGGTTTTGGCACCTGAGCCCATGCTTTATTTCAAGCCCGCAAATTGATTGGTGTAGAGCTCTTTGGCGGGCACTTCTTTGGGCACGATGGCATTGCTGACATAAAACTTTTGCAGGTCCATCAAGCGCCCCTCATCCATCTGACCCAAGACCTTTTGGTTGGCATACACGTATTTGTTGTACAGCTCAAAGGTTTGCAAGATCAGGTCCTCTTTGCCTTTGTGCGCTGGCACATGGGCCACATAAGCCACAGTGGCCGCCTTGGGGTCTTTCATGATGTCGCGCATGCCCTTTAAAGTGGCACGCACCAGTTTTTGGATCAGCTCAGGGTTTTTGGCAATGGTTTCATCGCTGGCCAAAATCGCTTGGGCCATGCTTTTGAAATACACATCGGCGGGCAAGATATCGACCTTGGCACCAGCTGCCATGGCAGTGGCGGTCCAGTCGGGCACGGCTGCCATGGCCACTGCCTTTTTGGCGGCGAATTGCTGCCACACACCGGCCGGTCCTGCCGACTGGATGTCCAAATCATTCTTGGTCAAGCCTGACTTGCTCAACATGCCCAGCAGGGCGTAATAAGTGGTGTCGGTGTAGCCGGTGGTGGTGACCACCTGGCCTTTAAGTTCGCGTGGCGACTCGATGCGCGCATCTTTGTGGCTGACCAATTGCATCAACGAGCCGGCACCCAATACGGCCACCGCTTTGACGGGAATGCCTTGACCACGCGCGATGATGGGCGTGTCGCCAATGGCGCCACCAATCACGGCATTGCCCGCACCAATTTGCTTGGCCACATCCACGCCACCACGGCCCCCCACGAACTTCACGTTCAATCCCTCCTGGGCGTAGTAACCCTTGGCCTGGGCCAGCATCCAGGGGCCAAAGGCGGGCAAAAAGGCAGGTGCAGGCAGCAAGTAGGTGATTTCTTGCGCGCCAGCCGCAGGGGCTTGGGCCTGGCCGCTGATGGGCCCAAGGGCGGCCAAGGCGGTGGCCAAAGTGATCAGGGTACGTCGCATCATGGTTTTTCTCCTAGGTATGGGTCGGGGATCAATGGATATCGGTGTCTGCATCGAGCTTGAGCAAGGCCATCAAGCGGGCCACGTAGTCGCCCGATTCGGGGTGTTTGCGTCGCTGCAAGGGCTTATCCCTGTCGGGCAAGGCCACGGTGATTTGCTCCACGATGGTGCCAGGGCGTTCACTCATCACCAAGATGCGGTCGGACAAGGCCACAGCTTCAGCCAAGTCATGGGTGATGAACAAAACAGTTTTGCCGTGGGCCCGCACGCTGCGGGCCAGATCTTGTTGCAGGATCATTTTGGTTTGCGCGTCCAAGGCTGAGAACGGCTCATCCATCAGAAGCACCGTGGGGTCCACCGCCAATGTACGGGCCAACGCCGCGCGCTGGCGCATACCGCCCGAGAGTTGGTGCGGATAGTGCCCGCCAAAGCCTGCCAAGCGAAATTGCTGCAGCAACTGCTGCGAAATCTCATGCCGCTTGGATGGCGCCAGCCCACGCAACTCCAAACCAAACTCCACATTCTCAGCAATGGTTCGCCAAGGCAACAACAAATCTTTTTGCAACATGAATGCCACTTTGGGATGTGGCCCTTGTACAGGCACACCCAACACCTTGACCACCCCAGCGGTGGGCGGCGCCAAACCAGAGCCGATGTTGAGCAAGGTGCTTTTGCCGCAACCCGATGGGCCGATGATGGACACCACCTCACCGGCTTGGATGGCAAAACTGACCGCGCGCGCGGCCTGCACAGGAGGTTGCGAACGGCTGGCGGGAAATGTTTTGTCCACGCCCTCGAAGGCGATCGCAGCCAATGTGCTCATGCAGGTTGCACCTGGACCCAGACGCGGCCGTCCGCTACCTTGGTGGGATAACACCGCAAGTCGCGCTGACCTATTTCGTTGAGGCATTTGCCACCATTGATTTCAAACCGGGCGGCATGCAAGGGGCACTCCACCACCCCATCTTCCACAAAGCCTTGCGACAACAAGGCATAGGCATGGGGGCACACATCCTCCAAAGCATGGACTTGGTCTTGGTGCAGAAACAAACCAATTTTTTGCCCCATCACTTCCACGCCCGTGGGGAAATCCGGGTCCAAACCTGCTCGAGCGGCCACGTCATGCCACTCCCCGCTGGTTGGCATTTGTGAATGTGAAGTGGGGTCGCTCATACGTTTTAAATATAAAACAACGATTTAGGATAGAACCATTATGGCGTTTCCCTGCCACCCCTCAAAGGGGGTCAAGGCTTTTTCTTGTGGGGGAAAACCCTTTGCCACAAGCCCACCCGGGGCCATCCATCCCCCAGCGCCGTGCAAGCCTTTTTAAGATAGCGCCAAGCACTGCCCCTCCAGCCCTCTTTTATCCACACCAGCGCGGGCCCGATTCAACCCGCGTTTTCAGTGCCCAAGCGTTGCGCGCCCGGTTGCCAAACAGCATCCCAGATTGCACGGGTGCTTTGAAGCATGGATCGGGGTGGTCCAGCCCCACCGAAGCACAATGGCCGATCGCACATTGACCAGCCATTGCCAGTTTGCGCGATCCAGCGCTTGCCAAGCCCACCTTTGAAGAATTCCACCCCCAAGGCATGCGCCATGCCGAACCACAGACCATTGTGGGCAGCGATTGAATGCAGGTGACACCATGGCCCAGAAGCACCCATCACTGGGCCTAAAATCCGCGCTCTTTGGCCACTCAACCAGGACGATCCATGGGACGCACGCTCTACGACAAGATTTGGGACGAACACCTTGTGACATCCGAGGAAGATGGCACGGCCGTCTTGTACATTGACCGGCATTTGGTGCACGAGGTCACCAGTGCCCAGGCCTATGAAGGCCTGCGCGTTGCCAAACGCAAGGTCTGGCGGGTGAGTTCGGTGATTGCCACCGCCGACCACAACACACCAACGACAGGTTGGGAGTTGGGCTATGACGGTTTGACCGATCCCATCAGCAAAGAGCAAATCACCACCTTGGACCGCAATATGGCCGAACACGGTGCTGCCGCCTACTTTCCGTTTCTGTCCAAACGCCAAGGCATTGTGCATGTGATCGGCCCTGAAAACGGTGCCACCTTGCCCGGCATGACGGTGGTCTGCGGCGATTCGCACACCTCAACCCATGGCGCATTTGGTGCCCTCGCCCACGGCATTGGCACCTCTGAGGTGGAGCATGTGTTGGCCACCCAAACCTTGCTGACCAAAAAAGCCAAAAACATGCGCATCCAAGTCGATGGCAGCTTGGCCAAAGGATTGACGGGCAAAGACATGGTGTTGGCCATCATTGGAAAAATTGGCACCGCCGGTGGCACTGGCCACACGATTGAATTTGCCGGCTCTGCAGTGCGCGCCCTGAGCATGGAAGGTCGCATGACCTTGTGCAACATGGCCATCGAGGCCGGTGCCCGTGCCGGCCTGGTGGCGGTGGACGACAAAACCATTGAATACCTGCGTGGCCGACCGCTGTCACCCAAAGGCTTTGAATGGGACCAGGCCGTGGCTTACTGGAAAACCTTGCAATCCGATGCGGATGCCCACTTCGACGCGGTGGTGCAACTCAACGCCGCGGAAATTGCACCGCAAGTCACTTGGGGCACTTCACCGGAGATGGTGCTATCGGTACAGGACCGCGTGCCCGATCCGGACAAAGAGAAAGATGCCAGCAAGCGCATGGCCATTGAACGCGCCCTGACCTACATGGGCTTGCAACCCGGCAAACCCATTTCAGACATCACGGTGGACAAAATCTTCATCGGCTCATGCACCAACAGCCGCATCGAAGACATGCGCGAAGCCGCAGCGGTGGTCAAGCGCCTGGGCCAAAAAGTGGCACGCAATGTCAAGCTGGCCCTGATCGTGCCTGGCTCTGGTTTGGTCAAAGCCCAGGCCGAGAAGGAGGGCCTGGACGAAATTTTCAAAGCCGCTGGATTTGAATGGCGCGAACCCGGCTGCTCGATGTGCCTTGGCATGAACGCCGATCGGCTTGAAGCGGGCGAACGCTGCGCCTCTACCAGCAATCGCAACTTCGAAGGCCGTCAAGGCACCGGTGGGCGCACCCACTTGGTCAGCCCCGCCATGGCCGCTGCAGCAGCCATCCATGGCCATTTTGTTGACGTGCGCCAATTTGTTTGAAAGCCAAGACCATGAATAAATTCACCGTGCACAAAGGGCTGGTCGCCCCCATGGACCGCGAAAACGTCGACACCGACGCCATCATTCCCAAGCAGTTTTTAAAGTCCATCAAGAAAACCGGCTTTGGCCCCAACTTGTTTGACGAGTGGCGTTATCTTGACCACGGCGAGCCTGGGCAAGACAACAGCCAACGCAAGATCAACCCCGACTTCATCTTGAACCAGCCCCGTTACAAGGGTGCGTCGATATTGCTGGCGCGCAAAAACTTTGGCTGCGGGTCCTCGCGCGAGCATGCGCCCTGGGCCCTGGAACAATACGGTTTTCGCGCCATCTTGGCCCCCAGCTTTGCAGACATCTTTTTCAACAACAGCTTTAAAAACGGCTTGCTGCCCATTGTCTTGCCCGAAACCATCATTGGGCAATTGTTTGACGAGTGCTTGGGTTTTCCCGGCTACGAATTGACGGTGGATTTGGACCGGCAATTTGTGGTGCGGCCGCAAGGCGAGGTAATCCCTTTCGAAGTACAACCGTTTCGCCGCTATTGCCTGATGAATGGTTTGGACGACATTGGCCTGACCCTGCGCCACGCCGACAAAATCCGTGATTTTGAAGCCGCCCGCTTGAGCGCCAAACCCTGGTTGGCGCAAACCATGCCCGAGAACTACCGATGAAAATTGCTGTTTTACCCGGCGACGGCATCGGCACCGAAATCGTGGCCGAAGCGGTCAAGGTGCTCAAGGTCTTGGGCTTGCCGCTTGAAATGGAAACCGCCTTGGTGGGTGGCTGTGCCTACGATGCCCATGGCCACCCATTGCCCGACAGCACCTTGAAGCTGGCCAAAGAGGCCGATGCGATTTTGTTCGGTGCAGTCGGCGACTGGAAATACGACACCTTGGACCGCCCCTTGCGCCCCGAGCAAGCCATTTTGGGCTTGCGCAAAAACCTGGGGCTGTTCGCCAATTTTCGACCGGCCATTTGCTACCCCGAGTTGGTGGGGGCTTCCAGCCTCAAGCCCGAGTTGATCGCTGGCCTGGACATTTTGATCATCCGCGAACTCACCGGCGATATTTATTTTGGTCAGCCGCGCGGCCGCCGGGTCTCGCCCGATGGCGCATTTGCCGGGGCCGATGAAGCCTTTGACACCATGCGCTACACCCGACCGGAAGTGGAACGCATTGCCCGCGTGGCCTTTGAAGCCGCGCGCAAACGCAACAAGCGCGTGACCAGTGTGGACAAAGCCAATGTGCTGGAGACCTTCCAATTTTGGAAAGACATCGTCACCGAAGTTCACAAAGACTACCCCGATGTGGCCCTGGACCACATGTATGTGGACAACGCCGCCATGCAATTGGTCAAAGAACCCAAACGCTTTGACGTGGTGGTCACCGGCAATATGTTCGGTGACATCTTGAGCGACGAGGCCTCCATGCTGACCGGCTCGATTGGCATGCTGCCCTCGGCTTCGCTCAACGCCAGCAACCAAGGCTTGTACGAACCCAGCCACGGCAGCGCGCCCGAT
>RFNL01000369.1 GCA_009927195.1 Betaproteobacteria bacterium
CTCAAACAACAAAACCCAAAGTTGCGCATCATCGGTGCCCAACCCAGCGAGGGTTCGCGCATCCCGGGCATTCGCAAATGGCCGCAGGCTTACTTGCCATCGATTTATGACCCATCCGTGATCGATGAATTGATTTTGGTCAGCCAGTTGGACGCCGAAAACATGTGCCGTCTGTTGGCCCGGGAAGAAGGTATTTTTGCCGGCATTTCTGCCGCAGGGGCTTGCTGGGTGGCCCAACAGGTGGCCCAGCGCGAACGCAATGCCACGGTGGTGTTCATCGTGTGCGACCGGGGAGATCGCTATTTATCCACCGGGGTGTTTCCCGCATGAGTGCTTTTCAGTTTTGCCCCCAGTGCGCCACGCCTTTGACCGAAATCACCCAGCAAGAGGATGGTGGGCCCAAGGCACGATGGCGTTGCGCGGCTTGCCAATGGACGCATTGGAACAACCCCACACCAGTGCTGGCCGCGATTGTTCAGTATCAAGGGAAAATTCTGCTGGCCCGCAATGCCGCTTGGACGGGTCGACGCTTTGCCCTCATCACCGGTTTCATGGAGGCAGGCGAATCCCCCCAAGAGGGCATGGCCCGTGAGATTGCCGAAGAAACCAACTTGCACACCAGCGCCCTTCAATTGGTGGGTGTTTACGATTTCCAACGCATGAACCAAGTCATCATCGCCTATCACGCTGTGGCCGAGGGAGAGGTTAAACTCTCACCCGAATTGGCGGAGTACAAACTGTACGAACCCAAAGATGTGATTTGTTGGCCAGCGGGCACCGGCTATGCCGTGGGAGACTGGCTGCGCACGCAAGGTATAGAGCCGCGCTTCATGACTTGGGAAGAGCGCGCCGCACAAAGTTTGGAATGACCAGATGCTGATCGATCAAGAGCTAGACACCCGTGGGCTGAACTGTCCTTTGCCAATTTTGAAGGCCAAGAAGGCACTCAATGGCATGCAAAGCGGCCAATTATTGAAGGTGATTTCAACCGATCAAGGTTCATTGCGCGACTTTGCCGCATTTGCCAAACAAACCGGCAATGAATTGATGGCGCAACAAACCGTGGGCAATGAATTTATCCACACCCTCAAGCGACGTTGAGGCCACAGCCCCAGCCAACGATCCTGTGCAGGCGGGCTTAAATTTTGAGTTGCTGCAGATAAGCCGCAAAACCCGCGCCCTCTTGCGGGTGTTCCAGGCCCAAAGCCACGGTGGCTTGTAAAAAGCCCAGCTTGCTGCCGCAGTCATAACGCTGGCCAGCGTACGGATAACCCCAAACCTTTTCGTGGCCAATCAAGCCGGCAATGCCATCGGTGAGTTGAATTTCACCACCTGCACCTCGGCCACCTGCGCGAATCCGATCAAACACGGCTTGGGTCAAAATGTAACGGCCTGACACGGCCATGCGCGATGGCGCTTTGTTTGGTGGGGTTTTTCCACCATTTGCTGCACATCGATCAAGCCATCGCTTTGGGTCAGACCCGCCACAATGCCGTATCGGTTGACCTGTTCCAGGGGCACTTCTTGGACCGCCAACACCGAGCCGCCATGCACCGCATGCACCTGGGCCATTTGTTGCAGTACCCCAGGCCCGCCGCTGGGTCCGCGCATCAGGTCATCGGCCAGCAACACCGCAAAGGATTC
>RFNL01000003.1 GCA_009927195.1 Betaproteobacteria bacterium
GTTGGATGAAGACGATGTGGTGCTGCTCAATGTGGGAACCCACCATTGGAACAAGGGCTTGGACGTGCTGCTCAAGTCGTTCGCACAGGCCAGGCAGACCAATCGACGGCTAAAGTTGGTTCTCAAGGACCAGCGGTCCACTTATTTGATGAACTCAGAGTCGTATGTGCACCAGGTGCTCAACGAGATGGGCGTGTCGGACAACGAGCTGATGGCATCGATTCGCTTGATATCGGGCCACTTGAATTTGACCCAACTCAATGCTTTGTACAACGCCGCCGATGCGTATGTCACCCCGTACCGGGCCGAGGGCTTTAATTTGCCCGCCTTGGAGGCCCAATCCTGTGGCACGCCGGTGGTGGCCACGCGCGGCGGGGCCACCGATGACTTTTTAAATGGCGATAGATACCACCCGATTGGCGGTACGCTGATTGAAAACGCAACGCTGAAAGAGCATTTGACGCTCAATGCCTATATCGAGCCCAATGGCGAGCATTTGGTCGAGGTGCTCGCACAGTTGGGGCGCAAAAAGGCCATGACCCAAGTCTTACCCCGGCTCAGTTGGGCCGATGTCGGTCGGCAGTTGCTGGCCATTGTTTGAGGCAGCTTGCATGTCCACATTCATCATTTATTGCGACGGCGGCATTGGCAACCGGATCAATGCCTTGCTCTCGGGTTTGGCGGTGGCCCGGCATTTCAATTTGCCCTATCAGGTGCATTGGCCGGTGAACAATTGGTGTGCTGCTGCTTATGAAGACATATTCAGCAAACCAGAGCCCATCAGCCTTTTGTCGTTGAAGGACTTGCAAGGGCAAATGGGCGACGCGCTCATGCTGCTGCACGACGAAATTGCTTCCCAGGCCCTGGCCTGCGAATTTGGATCGGCATATGCCTATCAATCGCTGGCAGACTTTGAGCAAAAAGCCCTGGGCCAAGGCCGAAAGATCTTCTTTTATCCCGCCTTGATGCCAGATTGGGTGCCCATGCCCGCCATCCATGATGTGCTGCGCAGTTTGGATTTTTCAGAGCCCATTCGCCAAGAGGCCATGGGCTTTATGCGCGATGTGATGCAAGGGCCATTTCATGGCATCCATTTGCGCCGCACAGACTTGACCGTGGGTTTGACCGATTTAGAGGTTCAGCAATTGGTCATGCAGCACAAAGAGGCCCGGTTTTATGTGTGCTCTGACGACCCCATGGCCGAAGCCTTGGCCAGTGCCCATCCGCATGTGCATTGCCGACCCAAAAAACACCATGTGGAGAAGCGAACCTCGGGTGAATGGACGCAGACCTGCGCGGACGACGATGGCCGCATTTACAACGGCAATATCCAGCGCGGGCGTGAGTCGGTGATCGAGGCCACGATCGATATGTTGAT
>RFNL01000095.1 GCA_009927195.1 Betaproteobacteria bacterium
AACGGGTGCAAACGCCTGGGACCATGGGGTCCACCGGGCTCCCCGGGGGTTGCGACTCTTTCACTGATCAGCCACCGCGCCGAGTCGAGAGGCGCAGCGGTTTTGGCTCAGGCCTTCTCGACCTCGCCGAACTCCAATTCGACTGGCGTTGAACGGCCAAAAATCGTGACCGCCACGCGAACTTTGCTTTTCTCGTAATTAACTTCTTCGACCGTGCCGTTGAAATCGGTGAATGGACCTTCTTTGACCCGCACCAATTCACCCACCATGAACTCCACCTTGTGGCGGGGTTTTTCGGCACCCTCTTGCATTTGGCTGACGATCTTGAGCACATCGGCCTCTGAGATCGGGGCTGGACGGTTCTTGGCCCCACCCACAAAACCGGTGACCTTGTTGGTGTGCTTGACCAGGTGCCACGTCTCATCGTCCATGATCATTTCAACCAGCACATAGCCAGGGAAAAAACGTCGCTCGGTGGTTCGGCGTTGGCCATTTTTCATTTCGACCACTTCTTCTGTGGGCACCATGATGCGACCAAATTTTTCCTGCATGCCAGCACGGACAATGCGTTCAGCGATATTGCGCTCAACCGCCTTCTCCATGCCCGAATAGGCATGCACCACATACCAGCGGAAATCGGGATGCGCAGGCGGCGCGAGAACGGCGTGGGCCAGGGATTCTTCGTCCATCATTTTTTCCATCCCAAAATCAAGTCGTAAAAAACCCACTCCAAGGTTTTATCGGTCAGCCACAAAAAGAGCGCCATGATGAACACAAAGCCAAACACGTATGCGGTCATTTGCAAAGATTCTTTGCGGGTGGGCCAAACCACTTTCTTAACTTCGCGCCAAGAATCCTGACCAAATCCGAGCAACTGCTTTCCGTGCAAGGACGTGAAAAAGACCACCACCGCCAGGACCAAGCAACCCAACAGGGCCACCCATTGCAGCAGCGCGCCCTCTGACCCCAGCAGGTAGTAGGCGGCAACGGCTGCCAAAACCAGCGCACCACCCACAGCCACTTTGAGCTTGTCGGCAGTGCCTGTCACGGTTTCAATTTTTGTGCTGGCCATATGCGGCAAAGGATTCCTGATTCAAGAAATTCAAATGATTTGAAGACACACAAGCCCACCATCGAGGCGGGCTTGCTGGCCAACCGATCCCAACCGATCAGTTGGCAGGGGCAGAGGGAA
>RFNL01000407.1 GCA_009927195.1 Betaproteobacteria bacterium
TGTCGCTGGGCGCGCGCATCCTGACTTATATCTTGTTCGCGCTGTCGCTGGATTTGATCATTGGCTACGCTGGGATCATCACCTTGGGGCATGCGGCTTTCTTTGGTTTGGGTGCCTATGTGACAGGCATCATGTCGGCCAAATTGGGTTACACCGACCCCGTGGTGCAACTGCTGACCAGTGGCGTTTTGGCCGGTTTGCTCGGACTGGCCACGGGTGCTGTGATTTTGCGCATGCATGGGTTGACCCAACTCATGCTCACCCTGGCCATTGCCGCCTTGTGCCTGGAGGTGGCCAATAAAGCAACCCCGGTGACCGGTGGCGCAGATGGTTTGTCGGGCGTGGTGATCGCGCCCATTTTTGGCCTGTTTGCCTTTGACATGTTTGGCAAGACCGCCTACCTGTGGTGCTTGTTTGTTTTGTTCGTGGGTTGGTGGGGAGTGCGCCGCTTGATCTACTCCCCTTTTGGGGTATCTCTCACCGGTATCCGGGAAAACAGTTTGCGCATGCACGCCATTGGTGCGCCGGTGGATGCTCGATTGCGCCGGGTGTATACCTTGTCAGCGGGCATGGCAGGCATGGCCGGTGCTTTGCTGACGCAAACCAATCAATTCGTAGGCCTTAATGTCTTGGGCTTTGAGCCTTCTGGTGAGCTGTTGGTGATGTTGATTTTGGGTGGCGTGGGTCGCTTGTACGGGGCTTTTGTGGGCCCCTTGGTGTTCCTGGTGGCCCAAGATTACTTGGCCAAAAAATTCCCCGAGTACTGGTATTTCGGTATTGGCCTGATGTTGGTCTTGGTGGTGCTATTTGCACGCGGTGGCATATTGGGCTTGATCGATGCCATGTCTGCCCGATTCAGAGGAAAAGCCCGATGAGCACCGTGCTGGAAACCCGCAGCCTGTGCAAAAGCTTTGGGGCTTTGACCGTGGCCGATCACATCAATTTTCAACTGCATGTGGGTTCGCGCCATGCTTTGATTGGTCCCAACGGCGCTGGCAAAACCACTTTTGTCAATTTGCTCACTGGTCGGCTCAGCCCTACCTCAGGAAAGGTGCTGATCGGTGGGCAAGATGTCACCACCCAGCCCCAAGCCGAACGGGTCCGCCGGGGCTTGGGCCGCACCTTTCAAATCAACACCTTGTTCAAACAGATGTCGGTTCTCGACAACGTGGCTTTGGGCGTGGCCGAGCGGTTGGGGGTGGCCCAACGGATGTGGCAACCCGCGCGCACTTTGAAAGCGGTGCGTGACGAGGCCATGTCTTTGCTCGAATTGCTGGGCATAAAAGCCGATGCCGCGTCGCGCATCACCGATTTGCCCTATGGCAAACAGCGCTTGGTGGAAATTGCCATTGCCTTGGGCTTGCAGCCCAAGGTCTTGTTGCTGGACGAACCCGCAGCAGGCGTGCCGTCCATGGAGTCGGAGCGCATTTTGCAAGCGCTCGATGCCCTGCCTGTCGACATGGCCATCTTGATCATTGAACACGACATGGACTTGGTATTTCGATTCGCCAAGCGCATCACGGTGTTGGTACAAGGTGAGGTCTTGTGCGAAGGCACTCCGACAGAGATTGCCGCCGACAAACGCGTGCACCAGGTCTACCTGGGAGAACAAAATGAATGAGCCAAGCGCCCAACCGGCTTTGCGCTTGCAAGGGGTTCGCGCCGGCTATGGCGAGACGGTGGTGCTCGAAGACATCAGCTTCGACCTGCCCGAGCGGGGCGCGCTGGCTTTGCTGGGGCGCAATGGTGTGGGTAAAACCACTTTGCTGGCCACTTTAATGGGCCATACCCAAATGCACGGCGGCCAAATGGCATACCGGGGACAACCCATAGAACGATTGCCCGTTCACGAACGTTCCCGCTTGGGCATGGGTTATGTGCCGCAAACCCGTGATATTTTTCCGTCCTTGAGCGTCGAAGAAAACCTGTTGGTCGCTGCCCGTAGCGGCCGCTGGCCGATTGAACGGGTGTATGAGTTATTCCCGCGACTGGCCGAACGGCGCAGCCACATGGGCCATCAAATTTCGGGGGGCGAGCAACAAATGCTGGCCATTGGGCGCGCGCTCATGGGTGACCCCAGCATTTTGCTGCTCGATGAACCGATGGAAGGCTTGGCACCCATCATCGTGGAAATGCTGTTGCTGGCTTTGACGCGCTTGATCCGCGAAGAATCAATGACCGTGGTCTTGGTGGAGCAGTCGGCCAAAATGGCTTTGCAAGTGACCCAAGCGGTTTTGGTGCTGAGCCGTGGTCGCATCATTCACAGCGGCAAAAGCGCCGAATTATTGGCCCAGCCCGATTTGCTGGCCCAACTCATCGTTGCCCACTAGGCCCATTGGCTTGCGGTCCGATCAACTCAGGGCGGATCGGCCAGGGGCCCGCATTTGAATCTCATGGCGATTTGAGTTCGATCATAAAATTTCGCCCATGAGCGACATCATTGAAACATCCCGCACCAGTTTGCCCAAAACCTTGGATCACAACTTTTTCATCTTGGGTGTTTTTTTTCTGTTTGTAGGCGTTTTGACCTTCTTTCTGGATTCGCCAGCCTACAAAAACAATGTCTTGCTGATTCTTTTGCAAGGCTTGTCATTTGCGATCGGTTGGGCCTGCATGGGCCTGTGGTTTCGCAACTTGCGGCGCCCTCGAAAAGACCTTTGAGGGTGGGTTTTATCAGAAAAGGTCGGGTCACAGGTTTTGATAGGCCGATCGGTGCACCAGGCAAAAGTCTTTCAAACCTATATCGTTTTTTTGCGCCATGATCTGGGCGAAAACCTCGCGCGTGATGCGTTCATCGTCCTCGGGTTTGACCTTGCTGGTGCATTTGCGACTTTTGAAGGCCTCTTTGAAGCGCTCGGACACGTCCCCCTTGTAACCGCACATCTTTTCAATGGTTTCATTGAAAGCGCGGTCCCGCACAATGCGCATGCAGGTATAGGTCAAGCCATCAGGTGGTTTTTGTGCCCAAGCGCTGGGCAAAATGCACAATATCACCAAGGCCCAAAGAGGAACTTTTGAGAGCGCAAATCGAGGATTCACAGCCAACATGCCATCCCATTCTTGAGCGGTAAATCACAAGGCATCGGTACAATGATTTTTTAGATGCGGGTGTAGTTCAATGGCAGAACGGCAGCTTCCCAAGCTTTAGACGAGGGTTCGATTCCCTTCACCCGCTCCACTTATCCTGCCTGCAAGGCCGCAAATACCCGCGGCCGCAAAAGCAATCCCACCGATCATCCCAACAAGGGCACGCCGGTTTTGGATTGGATGAAATCTCGGGTTACACCGGGGGCCAATTCCACCAATTTCAGACCTTCGGTCAACACGTCCATCACGCCCAAATCGGTGATGATGCGATCGACCACCCCCACCCCCGTCAAGGGCAGTGTGCAATCGGCCAAAATTTTGAGGTCTTCGGTACCGTCTTTTTTCCTGGCGACGTGCTCCATCAAAATGATCACACGCTTGACGCCAGCCACCAAATCCATGGCCCCGCCCATGCCTTTGACCATCTTGCCGGGGATCATCCAGTTGGCCAAATCACCACGCCCACTGACCTGCATGGCACCCAAAATGGACAAATTGATTTTCCCGCCACGGATCATGGCAAAGCTGTCGTGGCTGCCAAAAATAGAAGTACCCGCAATCGTGGTCACGGTTTGTTTGCCGGCATTGATGAGATCGGCATCGACTTCAGATTCTTTGGGAAACGGACCAATGCCCAGCATGCCATTTTCGGATTGCAGCCAAACTTCAATATCGTTTGGCACATGATTGGCCACCAAGGTGGGTATCCCAATGCCCAGGTTGACGTAAAACCCGTCCTCGAGCTCTTGTGCCGCACGCGCGGCCATTTGATCTTGACTCCAACTCATGTCAAACCCCTGATGTTTCAGTGATGGTGCGCTTTTCAATGCGCTTTTCGGGATGGGCGTTGAGCACCAAACGGTGCACATACACACCGGGCAAATGGATCTGATCGGGGTCCATCGCGCCGGTTTCCACAATTTGTTCAACCTCGACCACGCAAATTTTGCCGGCCATGGCCGCCGCGGGGTTGAAGTTGCGCGCCGTCAAGCGAAATTGCAAATTCCCCGACCTATCGGCCCGCCATGCTTTGACCAAGGCCACATCGGGCACCAAAGCGCGTTCCATGACGTAGGTTTCCCCATCGAACTCGCGCAATTCTTTGCCCTCGGCCACGACGGTTCCAACGCCGGTTTTGGTGAAAAACGCAGGGATGCCCGCACCGCCGGCGCGCAGTTTCTCAGCCAAAGTGCCTTGGGGGGTGAACTCCAATTCCAGTTCGCCCGCCAGGTATTGGCGTTCGAATTCTTTGTTCTCACCCACATAAGATGAAATCATTTTTTTGATTTGGCGGGTCTCCAGCAAGCGCCCCAAGCCAAATCCATCGACACCGGCATTGTTGGAAATAACGGACAAATCCTTCACGCCTGCGCTGCGCAAGGCCTCGATCAAGGCTTCAGGAATGCCACACAAACCAAAGCCGCCCACCGCCAGCAATTGACCATCTTTGACAATGTCTTTGAGCGCCTCTTGGGCGCTTGGAAAGATTTTGTTCACACCCTGCTCCGTGACTGAAAGACGTGAACGATACTACAACTCATGGCGCTTGCCAGGGTCTTTGGTCCACCCTGGATGGAACAAACTGGACCGCTGATCAACTTCGGAGATTCCCATGAACCGATACCCCATGCCCAACCTGGATTCGCTGCCCACTGACTTGCGCACGCGCATTTTGGAGGTGCAAGAAAAGGCCGGTTTTGTACCCAATGTGTTTTTGACTTTGGCACGTCGACCGGCTGAGTGGCGGGCTTTTTTCGCCTACCACGATGCCTTGATGCTCAAGGAAGACAGTGGCCTGAGCAAGGGCGAGCGTGAAATGATCGTCACCGCCACCAGCGCAGCGAACAATTGCTTGTACTGCGTGGTGGCGCATGGTGCGATTTTGCGCATTTACGAAAAAAAACCCCTGCTGGCCGATCAAGTGGCGATCAACCACCGAAAGGCCGACATCAGCCCAAGACAATCTGCCATGCTCGACTTTGCCATGAAGGTTTGTCTGCACAGCGATGCCATTGGCGAGAGCGACTTTGTCGGCTTGCATGCCCATGGCTTCTCGGACGAGGACATTTGGGACATTGCAGCCATCACCGCCTTCTTTGGTTTGTCCAACCGCATGGCCAGTTTCAGCGGCATGATGCCCAACCCCGAGTTCTACACCATGGGTCGCCAGCCCAGGGCCCAATGAGCCGCCGTTCAGCTGATGTGGGCGCGCATCCAATCTGGCAGCGGCGCAGATTTTTGGGCTGGAAAATCCACCCAGATCGTCGTAGCCCCGCCAGCGGCATGGATCACCCCGGCCTGGTCCACGGGTTCAAACGTGGCCCAGGACTCAAATGAACTTCGACCCAGATCGCTGACATACATCTTCATGCGAACGTCGCAGGGATATTTCAGCTGCTTGTAAAAGTTGCAAAACACATTCACGATCACCGGCCCCTGCCCCGTCGGATTGGGCTCGCAGCCAATCGCGGTGAACCACTCGATGCGAATGGTCTCCATGAACCGCAAGTAGCTGGCATTGTTCAAATGGCCCATGGCATCCATATCCCCCCAGCGAATGGGCATGACCATCTCGTGAACGAGTTTTTTCAACGCCGGAATTTCCAAGTTCATGGGCCACCTTTGGATCAAATCTATGGCGCAAAGCCATGGGGAAGAAGGGACTGCATCGACAACCGTGGTCTCGCACAGTCCATGTGATTATCCTCACCAGGGCGCCACACCTGCCCAATTAGAATGTGAAACCGTCAACACAGCCATTTGAGGACACGATGACCGCAGCCGAAATCCTTGCCGAACACGGACCCCGCGAAGCCATGGCGTACGACGTGGTCGTGATCGGTGCTGGGCCGGCCGGTCTGTCCACGGCCATTCGTTTGAAGCAACTGGCACAGGAAAAAGGACAAGAGGTATCGGTTGTGGTGCTGGAAAAAGGGTCGGAACCCGGTGCGCATATTTTGTCGGGCGCCATCATGGACCCGCGCGCCATCACCGAGCTGTTCCCCGACTGGAAGGCCATGGGTGCGCCTTTGAACCAACCGGTGACCGACGATGCGTTCATGTTTTTCACGGAAAAAAGCGCCATGCGCACCCCCAATTGGCTGCTGCCCGAGTGCTTTCAAAACCACGGCAATTACATCGTCAGTTTGGGCGATGTGACCCGCTGGCTGGCCCTGCAGGCCGAGACCTTGGGGGTTGAGATCTTTCCGGGTTTCGCGGCCGCCGAAGTGCTCTACACCGAGACCGGCGCTGTCAAAGGCGTTGCCACCGGCAACATGGGGGTGGGCAAAGACGG
>RFNL01000264.1 GCA_009927195.1 Betaproteobacteria bacterium
CCACCGCCCAGCACCACCAGGGCTTGCACCTGTTGCGCTTGCAACAGGGCCGTGCTGGCCATGGGGTGGGAGGGCAACAGGTTGCGGCTGAGCCACACGGCCACCACCGGGCAACTGAGCCACCACAGGCTGAGCAAACCCACGCCCATGGCCGCTTGGGCCCAGGCGCGGTGTCGTCGCCAACCCCACCAGGCCAACCCCCAGAGCAAGATGATGGACAAAGGGGGCAGGGCAAACGCGGTCAAATAGGGTTTGAGTTCGGGTAGCATGGGGGGAGGGTGGTTAGGAGGGGCCTGTGGGGATGCAAATGTCGCCAAGCGGTCAACCCGATCGCAAGTCTAAGGCTTATGCGGTCAATATTGCGTTGGCATTGCCATGCGCAGGGCCATGAACGCCCGTGTCATCAGGGCCGGCAACGCAATCTCACCAGACAGCATGCATTTATTCTCTTTCGAAAGCCAAGCGGCACCCAGCGGGTCGCCAGGCGCGTCAGCCCGTTCAAAGCGTGGCGCTTGGGTTTGGTCTGGGCTGGTGCTTTTGTCATGGGTGATGGCCACCGTGCCTTGGGCCATGGCCCAAAGTTCGGCGCAGGTGCCGGTGAGGATTTGGGTCGGTGCCCCAGCGGGTGGAACCACCGATGCGATGGCAAGGGCCATCTCCCAGGCCTTGTCTGAGCAATTGGGACGGCCGGTGGTGGTGGAAAACCGGGCCGGTGCAGGCGGTAATTTGGCGGCAGAGACCGTGGCCCGTGCCCAACCCGATGGACAGCATTTGCTGATGAGTTTTACCAGCCACACCATCAATGCCTCCCTGTATCCGAATTTGCCCTTTGACCCCGTGAACGACTTCACGCCTTTGACCATGGTCGCCACCTCACCCTCGATCTTGGTGGCCCATCCTTCGGTGCCGGTCCATCACCTCAAAGATTTGCTGGCCCTGGCCCGGTCCCGACCCGGCCAGTTGAACTTTGCCATTGGGGGCTTGGGGTCGTCCTTGCATCTGGCCAGCGACGCTTTCAAGATGAAAGCCCAGGTGTTTATCGTGAACATTCCCTACCGCGGCACCGCACCAGCGATTGCCGACGTGCTGGCCGGTCAGGTGGAGTTGATGTTTGCCAATATTGGCAATGCCCAGGCCCATATCAAGGCGGGTCGCCTCAAGGCCTTGGGGGTGACCAGCGCCACCCGGTTGCCTGGTTTGCCGGATGTGCCTGCCATCGCCGAATATTTACCGGGTTTCGAGTCCAGCGCTTGGTTTGGTTTGTTTGGCCCGGCGCGGATGGACCCTGCCTTGGTGCAAAAAATCAGCCAGGCGGCCCGACAGGCCTTGCTCAGCCCTGCGGTTCGCCGTCGCATCGAGGCCGAGGGGGCGCAGGTCGTGGGCAACAGCGCCCTGGACTTTGCGCGTTTTGTGGCCCAAGACGTGCAGCGCTGGCGCGAGGTCGTGCGGTTTTCGGGCGCCAAGCCTGAATGATTTTTCCCAACCAAGGTCTTTTCCATGTCATCCAATCCCCTTTCCTTTGGACAGCGTTTGCAACAACACAAAGTGGTGTTGGCCCCTGGCATCTACGATGCCTTGAGCGCCTTGATCGCAGAGCAATCGGGTTTTGAGGCCTTGTACCTTTCGGGTGCCTCGATCGCCTATACCCGCCTGGGTCGCTCGGACGTGGGACTGACCACCGCCACTGAAGTGGCCGATACCTTGTCGCGCATCACCGAGCGGGTGAATTTGCCGGTCATTGTTGATGCCGATACGGGCTTTGGCAATGCCTTGAACGTGCAGCGCACGGTGCTCGACTTTGAGCGCGCCGGAGCGGCCATGATCCAGTTGGAGGACCAAGGTTTCCCCAAGCGATGTGGCCATCTGGATGGCAAAACCGTGGTGCCTGTGCGCGAGATGCTAGGCAAATTGCGCGCAGCCTTGGACGCGCGGCGCAGTGAGCAAACCTTGATCTTGGCCCGCACCGATACGCTGGCGGTCGAAGGATTTGAGGCGGCCATGGAGCGCGCCGAGGCCTATCTGGAATGTGGCGTGGATGCCTTGTTCATCGAGGCGGTGCGCAGCTCCGAACAAATGGACTTGGCCTGCGCCCGCTTTGCCCAGCGCATACCGATGCTGGCCAACATGGTCGAAGGCGGTAAAACCCCGGTCAGCGATGCCCACAGCCTGGGCCAAAAGGGTTACCGCCTGGTGATTTTTCCCGGTGGCACTGCCCGCGCTGTGGCCCACACCTTGCAGGGCTACTACGCCAGCTTGCACCAGCACCAGACCAGCTTGCCTTGGCGCGAGCGGATGCTGGACTTTGACGGGCTCAATGCGGTGATCGGCACGACCGAACTGTTGGCCCGGGGCCAGCGTTACGAGGGCTGATCGGTCGCGTAAGCCGATAGCGGCACGCAACTGCAAAACAGGTTGCGGTCGCCGTGCACATTGTCAACGCGGCCCACGCTGGGCCAGTACTTCACACGGCCATGGGGACTGCCAGAGAGCACGGCAGCCTGATCGCGTGAATAGGGATGGGGCCAGACGTCAGCCAGCACACGGCCGACGGTATGGGGCGCGTTTTTCAATGGGTTGTCGTCGGCTGGCCAAACCCCGGACTCAATCAGGCGGATCTCTTCTCGGATGGCGATCATGGCTTGGATGAATCGGTCGAGTTCCTCCAAGGTTTCGCTCTCGGTGGGCTCGACCATCAAGGTATTGGCCACAGGGAAGGACAAGGTGGGGGCATGAAAGCCATGGTCCATCAAGCGCTTGGCCACGTCCTCGGCCGTCACGCCAGCGCTGTCTTTGAGGCCGCGCAAGTCCAAAATGCATTCATGGGCCACATGGCCATGCTCGCCCGCATACAAGGTGGGGTAATGGTCGGCCAAGCGACGGCTGATGTAGTTGGCCGACAAAATCGCGGTCTCGGTGGCATGTTGCAAACCTTGCGCGCCCATCATGCGGCAATACATCCAAGAAATCGGCAGCACCGCCGCATTGCCCAAAGGAGCGGCCGAAATGGCTCCCACCGCCGGGCGGTGGGTGACAGCCCGGCCATCCCCAGCCGCAGCGGCTTGGGAGGGCTGGCCGCCGCCGGGCCACCCCCCGCTCACATGGCCGGGCAGAAACGGCACCAGGTCTTGCACCACACACACCGGGCCCACGCCAGGTCCGCCGCCACCATGGGGGATGCAAAAGGTTTTGTGCAAATTCAAGTGGCTGACATCGCCGCCAAACTCACCGGGTGCGGCCACGCCCACCAAGGCGTTCATATTGGCCCCGTCGACGTAAACGCGTCCGCCATGCTGGTGCACCAGATCGCACAGTTGCTTGACCTGGGTCTCGAACACACCATGGGTGCTGGGATAAGTGATCATCACCGCTGCCAAATGGGCACTGTGCTGTTCGCATTTGGCTTTCAAATCTGTCATGTCCACATTGCCGTTGGCATCGCATTGGGTCACCACCACTTGCAGACCCACCATCTGGGCGCTGGCCGGGTTGGTGCCGTGGGCGCTGGACGGAATCAGGCAGATGTTGCGATGGCCTTCGCCACGGGCGCGGTGGTAGGCCTGGATCACCAGCAAGCCTGCGTATTCGCCTTGGGATCCAGCATTGGGCTGCAAGCTGATGCCAGCATAACCCGTGGCTTGGCACAGCCATTGGCGCAACTGGGCATCGAGCAGGGCATACCCTTGCAATTGATCGGGTGGGGCAAACGGGTGCAGATTGGCAAACTCAGGCCAGGTGATGGGAATCATCTCGCTGGTGGCGTTGAGCTTCATGGTGCATGAGCCCAAGGGAATCATGCTGCGGTCCAAAGCCAAGTCTTTGTCTGACAGTTGGCGGATGTAGCGCAACATGCCGGTCTCGGAGTGGTAGCGGTTGAACACCGGGTGGGTCAAGTAAGCGCTGTTGCGTCGCATTGCCTCAGGAATCAGGGGCTCTATGCCCTTTTCAAACCGCGCCAGGTCGGGCAGGGGGAGTTGGGCCGGCGCAAACAGCCGCCACAGCATGAGCACATCGTCCCGGGTGGTGGTCTCATCCAGGCTGATGCCCAGCGTGCAGCCGTTCAAGCGGCGCAAATTGGCACCCGCGGCCACCGATTGGGTTTGCACCGCATCGGCCGCTTGGGTCGAGGCCATCACCACCCCCAAGGTGTCAAAAGCGGTGGGGTTGAGCAAGGTGCAACCCATTTCTTCTAGGCCCTGGGCCAAAATGGCGCAATAACTGCTGACCCGCTGGGCGATGCGTTTGAGGCCTTGCGGGCCGTGGTAAACGGCATACATGCTGGCCACCACGGCCGGTAAAACCTGGGCGGTGCAAATATTGGAGGTGGCTTTTTCACGCCGAATGTGTTGTTCCCTGGTTTGCAAGGCCAACCGGTAGGCGGGTTGTCCATGGACATCGATGCTCACCCCAACCAAGCGTCCCGGCATGGATCGCTTGAATGCGTCACGGCAAGCCAAATAGGCGGCATGCGGGCCGCCGGCCCCCATGGGCATGCCAAAGCGCTGTGTGGTGCCCACCACGATGTCTGCGCCCATCTCTCCAGGCGGTTTGATCAGGGTCAGCGCCAGTAAATCGGCACACACGATCAAGGCCGCTTGGTGACCGTGGATGATGTCAGCGTCGGCCGAGGTGTCGATCAAAGCACCACTGCTGCCGGGGTAGGCGTGCAGGGCGGCAAAGTAGCCGCCCGCAGACAAGGCCGAGCGCCATTGGTCGGCGCCGTGGGTCAATGCCACTTCGATGCCCAGGGGTTGGGCACGGGTTTGGATCACCTCTATGGTTTGCGGGTGGCAATCGGCATCCACCACCATGCGCATGCCACGCGCTTTGACTTGTCGCTTGGCCAGGGTCATGGCCTCCGCGGCCGCAGTGGCTTCATCGAGCAGGGAGGCGTTGGCAATGGGCATGGCGGTCAGGTCGCAACCATGGTTTGAAAATTCACCAAGGCTTCCATGCGCCCTTGGCTGATCTCGGCTTGGTAGGGTGTATAGGCCGTGTACCAGGCTGGGTTTTCCAAATATTGCGCAGGATCACACTGGGCGTGTGGGTGCCGTGGTAACCCTGGCCAATGAAACTTTTGAGCGCTTGGTTCTTGCCCGCCATGGCCTTGAGTTCGGCCAGCGCGGCGGCCTCTGAAATGGGCGCTGGCAATTGCATGCTTTGCTGGCGGGCGATCGAGCGCGGTACGATGGCCTCGATCAAGGCACGCCGGGAGGCCGCGCCAATCACACCCAGCATGTGGTGTTCATCGGCGTCACTGATGCCGATGTGGCGGTTAATGAACTCAGACGCATTTTCCAATTCGTCCAGGGGCTTTGCAGTGGGCATGAGCATGGCGGTACCTGAGGGTGTGAACAGTCGGCTGGGGTTGACCAAAAAGTGGGGCGGCAAGGGTTGGGCAGGGGGGGTCCTCAACTGCCGGTCAGGCTTTTGTAGGCGAGCTCATCCAACAGAGCGTCGATTTGCGAGGCCACACTGGGCTCGATCTGGAAGAACCAACCCGCGCCCATGGGATCTGTGTTGGCCAAAGAGGGGTTTTCGCGCAAAGCCTCGTTGATGGCAGTGACGGTGCCACTGATGGGCATGTAAACATCGGCCGCGGCCTTGACCGACTCGACCACACCGGCCACTGCGCCTTGATCGAAATGGCTGCCCACCTCGGGCAACTCGACAAACACCACATCGCCCAAGGCATCTTGGGCATGTTGGGTGATGCCCACGCAAACGTGGGAGCCTTCAGGGCGAACCCATTCGTGTTCGGCGGTGTACTTGATCTCCATGCTGCATGTCCTTTTCAGTGAATTAATAAGGGTCAGATTCCAATTTAATGAACAGATTCCAATCATTTGGAACGGCGGTGGTAGCGGTTGGGCACAAATGGCATTGCCACCACCTCCATGGGCACGGCTTTGCCACGCACCATGGCGTTCAGGCGCTGGCCCAAATGGGCGAAGGCCGCGTTCACATAGGCCATGGCAATCGGTGCGTCTGTGCTCGGACCCAGCAATCCACTGGTGACTTCACCCACGCGCCGCCCATCTGGCGACCGTAATTCGGTGTGCTCACGCACCGGCACGCGCTCCAAGGCCTTGAGCCCTGCACGGCAGCGCTGCAAGGGCTGTGATGCATCCAATTGGGCCAATATCTTCGCTGCACCCGGAAAGCCACCAGCGCGTTCGCCGCCACTGCGGCGGACTTTTTGTATGGCCCAACTTAAACCCGCCTCAATGGGCGTGGTTTGTGTGTCAATGTCCTGCCCGTAAAGGCACAAGCCCGCTTCCAACCGCAGCGAGTTGCGTGCACCCAGGCCAATGGCTTGGACCTCAGACTGGGCCAGCAGGGCTTGGGCCAAAGCAAGGGCGGCATGAGCGGGGACAGATATCTCAAACCCGTCTTCGCCGGTGTATCCGCTGCGCGTGATGTACAGCGCATGGCCAAGCCACACAAAAGCATGGCCTGTCATGAACACCAAGTCGGCCACGCCAGGCACCAACCGCGCCAAAACCTGAACCGCCAGCGGCCCTTGCAAGGCCAGCAAGGCTTGCGCCGGCATGGCGATGACTTGGCATTGTTGACCTATCCGGGCCTGGATGTGCGCCAGGTCTGCTTCACGGCAAGCGCCGTTGACCACCAGCCAAAGATGGTCGCCGCGGTTGACCAGCATCAGGTCGTCGATGATGCCGCCTTGATCATTGAGCAATAGCCCATAGCGCTGCTGGTTCAAGCCCAGGCCGATGACGTCCATGGGAATGAGTGTTTCCAAAGCGCGGGCCGCGTTGGGTCCCGCCAGTTGGATCTGTCCCATGTGGGAAACATCGAACAGGCCCGCAGCGCTGCGGGTGTGCCTGTGTTCGGCCATCAGACCAGCGGGGTATTGCACCGGAAGGGCGTGACCCGCAAACGGCATCATGCGCGCGCCCAGGGAAAGGTGCAGGTCATGCAGCGGGGTTTGGATCAGTGCGTTGTCGGACAAATTGGGCTCCAGCCAAAGGCAGTACCAGCCCCATGCCAGCACCGGGAACCCTGTTGTCCGCTTTACCTGAGAGATTCAGCCTGCCAACAGGCAGCTTTGCCCCTTCGGTGGATGCCGTGTTGCACAGCACCTCTCTCCAACAGAATCGATTGCGTCAGTCCTTTTGCCTGAGCGTTCAGCCTTCGGCGGTTCTTGCAAACTCTCTCCTGACCTGGCGAATTCTAACCACGCCGCCCCTGGATCATCACATGCCCGCGTAATTGGGCCCGCCGCCGCCCTCGGGGGTGACCCAGACGATGTTTTGCGTCGGGTCTTTGATGTCGCAGGTTTTGCAGTGCACGCAATTTTGGGCATTGATCTGCAAGCGTTCGGTTTTGTCATCGTTTTGCACGTACTCGTACACCCCAGCCGGGCAATAGCGGGTCTCAGGGCCTGCGTACAAGCGTTTGTTGACCATCACCGGGATGCTGGGATCGGTCAAGGTCAGGTGTGCGGGCTGGTTTTCTTCATGGTTGGTGTTGCTGATGAACACACTGCTCAAGCGGTCAAAGCTGAGCACACCATCAGGCTTGGGGTAGCGCATCGGTTTGCATTCACTGTAGGAGCGCAAAGCCACATGGTCGGGCTTTGTGCGATGAATGGTCCAAGGCATATTGCCGCGCCACACAAATTGCTCAATACCAGTCATCAGGGAACCGATAGGAAGCCCTTTTTTGAACCATTGTTTGAAGTTGCGTGCCTTGTTGAGTTCGTCATACAGCCAACTGTTTTCAAAGGCCTGGGGGTAAGTGCTGAGTTCGTCGTGTTGGCGACCCGTTTGCAACGCGTCAAAGGCGGCCTCTGCGGCGAGCATGCCGGTTTTGATGGCCGCGTGGCTGCCCTTGATTCGACTGGCGTTCAAATAGCCCGCATCACATCCGACCAAAGCGCCGCCCGGGAAAACGGTTTT
Source organism: Betaproteobacteria bacterium (assembly GCA_009927195.1). Taxonomy (GTDB): domain Bacteria; phylum Pseudomonadota; class Gammaproteobacteria; order Burkholderiales; family Burkholderiaceae_C; genus Limnohabitans. The sequence goes on from RFNL01000264.1 coordinate 7,920, forward strand.
GGGCAGCGACAACAAGCCGCCAGCTGTGATGGCCCGCGCACCATAGGAGATGCGCTTGCCAGGGGCAATGCCTTTTTGCGCATCGCCCTCAAAGTACCAACGGATGTTGGGGTGTGTTTTGAAACGCTGAAATTCTTCATAGGGGCTGAGGTAAGGGTTGGTGTAATCCAGCCCGATGACAAAACCCACCATCACCTTGTTGCCCTCGGCATGGTACAGAAATGAGCCGCCGTAAACGTCGTTGTCCAGTGGCCAGCCCGCGCTGTGCAGGGCAAAGCCAGGGGTGTGGCGTTGCGGGTCAATTTCCCACAGCTCTTTGATGCCAATGCCATAGCTTTGAGGGTCTTTGCCGGCATCGAGTTTGTAGCGTGCGATGATTTGTTTGCCTAAGTGGCCGCGCGCGCCTTCGGCAAACACCGTGTACTTGGCATGCAGTTCCATGCCAAGCTGGAAGTTTTCGGTGGGTTTA
>RFNL01000313.1 GCA_009927195.1 Betaproteobacteria bacterium
TCCAGGGCCAGTTGGTCTTTGTTCATGCGGGTGATGGCCTCGGTGTAATCCAGGTCCTGCACATCCGACAGTGTTGATTTCAGTCGCAAATTGGTCTCGTCGAGCACGCTGTTTTGCATGTCCACCACAGCCAAGTCCGAGCCAATTTGGGCGGTGGCATCGCTGATGCCTTGCTGCAAGACATCGATTTCGCCCAATCCCCTTTGCATGTTTTGGGGTTGACCGTTGGAGATGGCATCTGCCAAATCATTCAGGGCCTGGAAAAAATTCACACCCACTTGGCCGCCTTTGCCATCGTCGCGCACCACCCGCACAAACACATCCGAACCGGGGGTATTGGCATTCATGCGGCGGTTGTCACCGACCGGCACCTTCATGCGGCTTTGGTCGCCTTGGTAGGTGATGTGCCCTTGGGCGTCCACCGCATAGGGCGTTTGGGTGCTGCGGCTGCCGGCAAACAAATAGTTGCCGTTGGTGTCTTGCGCATTCGCCTGGCTGAGCAATTGGTCGCGCAGACCATTGATTTCGACCGCAATGGCCTTGCGGTCGGGGCCGCTGATGGTGTCGTTGGCGGCTTGTACCGTCAACTCCTTGATGCGGATGAGCACATCGCTGACATTGCGCAAGGAGGTTTCTTGGCTGGTCAGGCGGGTTTGCACCGTGGTCAAGGTTTCTTGATAGCTTTTTTGGCGTGCCATTTCAGATTCCAAGCGCGTGACGGTAGAGGCTTTGTCGGGCTCATCGCTGGGCTTGGTGATTTGCTTGCCGGTGGACAACTGTTCCTGGGTTTTGGCCAGGCTGCCTTGCACATTGCCCAACTGATTGGTGGCGCGTTCAAAAAAGAGGCTGGTGGAAACTTTCATGGCTCAGTCCTGTGCATCAGCGTACTTGCAAAATGGCATCAAACAATTGACTGGATACTTGAAGAGACTTGGCAGAGGCTTGATAGGCTTGCTGAAAGCGGATCAATTCCGCCGCCTCGTCGTCCAAATTGACGCCTGAAATCTTGTCGCGTGACTGCACGGCCTGGTCTTTCACCACGGTCAAGGCCTGCTGGGTGATCTTGGCTTGTTGGGCCAAGTTGCCCACATCATTGACCTGGTCAATGTAGTTATTGGCCAAGGTTTTACCGCTGGCGATCTTTCGCTTGGAAAGATCGGACATGGCAATCATGTTTTGGTTGTTGCCCACACCATCTTCATTGCCATCGATGTTGAAGCTGTCACCTACATTGGGGGCAAAAGTGAAATGCACATCGATGCCTTGATAATTGACCACTGGCTCGAGCACACTGGCGTCGTAGCTGCGGTTGGCCAATTCGGTGCCGGTGCCCTTGTCGATAACCACATAGCGATCTGGCGCTGTGAACTTGAGCATCAAATTTTGTTTGCGCAACTCGACCTGCGGGTCCGAGGGTTTGGATTGCGGATCCCAACTGGCAGAAACCGTGGCGTTGCTGCCCGTGCCTGTGACAAAAACCAACAAATCATCGGGCACCTTGCCTTCAATGTAGGCACCGGTGCGCAGCCCCAGGCTGGCCAACTGCGATGGCTTTCCGTTGGACCCAAAGGTGATGCGGATGTCAGACTCGGGCTTGTTGCAAGACGGCATCGCTCAAACGAATCGGCTGACCGGCATCGTCCACCGGTTGGTCTGGCAATGCGCGTGACAGACGGACTTTGCCAGCAAACTCACCGGCTTCAATTCCCAATACATTGGGCACTTTGTCGGCCGCAGGTGGGCCAATGGTGATGGACCGCCCCGGGTAAGGGTTGTCCACCATCTGAGGTGGAGAACCGCCGTCACTGACCTTGACCACATTGCTCAACACCAATTGACCGCGGTCATCGATGTCTGCGGTCACACCCGTCAATGCGGCCTTGTCACGGATGCCCTGGATCAATCCATCAATGGATTTGGTGAAGCTGATGGACACGCCGTTGATTTCAAGCTCTTTGTCAAAAAAGTTGTTGCCTACGGTGTATTGGTACTCAATCGTCTTTGGATTGATGGCAATGGTGTTGTAGGCCTGCGCCGTCACATGGGTGAGCTTGGACTGGGCATTGACCCAGGCAGCTATATCGCTGGCTGGATCCAGCATTTTTCCACCGCTGTTGATATCGCCAGCGGCATCCACCGATACCGCAATGTTGTCCACATTCAGATCGGTTTGGGTGGAGGTGAAGGTGAGCTTGTCGTCCACCGCCACACCACTGACAAATCCGTCAAAGTCGTCCCGGTCCGAAAACGATGCGGCCACATCCGAAGCCGTCATATTGGTCGGGGCGGTCAGGGTCACCCCCGCCACTGTCACCGATTGGCCCGCCTTCAGGGCTTTGAAGGTGATGGTGGATGTTTCGTCAAACCCGTTGCCCCCATCTTTGGTTTCCACCGAAGGGGTGATGTAGGGAAACACCAGTTCGGGCATGTCCACGCCATTGATGCGCACCCCATTTTTGGGAACGATGGCGCCCGGCAGGTTTTGACCCACACGCCCGCCCTCCAGGATGGCTGGGTAAAACAGATCGGAAATCTTGGCTTCTTTGGGAATGATGGTGGTGGCATTGCCCTTGTCGTCAAACAGTTGCTTGCTCAGAACGTCCGCCTTGGCACCGTACAGCACTTTCATGCCCGGTAACCGGATGCGTCCGACTGGTTCAAATACGCATCGCTGTATGAGCTGTTGGGTGCAAAACCATTGCTTGGCTGCAACACCTGATATTTTTCGTTCTCAGGCTCCGTGGGTGGACGGGTCATGGTCGCCCCCAAGATGTGCCGCCCATCACGGGTGAGGACTTGCAACTGCTGTTCGCCCGAAGCGTTGTCCAGAAAAAGTCGCGTTGTTCATGCCCGCCGCCACCGAAGTGACTGGGCTGAACACATTGAAGCCTTGCACCACGATGGGCACGCCGGTGGTGGGGCTGGCATTGTTGGTGATGGCTGGATTGCCCAACAAAGGGGGCGCCTCAGCGGGCGTGAATGTCAAACTGGCTTTGACGGTGCTGGTATTGGTACCGCTTTCAGACACCCGAAATTGAGCGGCCGTGGCAATGCGCATCGCATCGTTGAGCGCCACTTTGACACCCGCCGCTTCATTGACGGCTGCGGGATCGATGGCAAACAGATTGTGGCCCACTTCACCATAGCCGTCGATGCCGGCGGTTTGCACCTTATTGACTTCATGGACCAAGGTGCTGGCCAAAAAGTTCAGGCTTTTGTGGGCGGGCTCCAAAACATTTGAGATGAAGTTGCTCAATCCGCCAATGGTTCCGCTGGCGATGCCCGCCAAGGATTCGGTGCTGCCATAGGGGTCAATGACAAAGTCAATTTTCCCGTGGGTGGTGTCAACCCCGATGGGGCGTGCTTTGTCGCCATTGACCACCACACTTTGGTTGGCCGTGGCACCCAAACTGACGCTGACCACACCATTGGTCTCAAAAGTGGTTTTGAGGCCCGCAAACTCGGACATTTGGCGCAGCAACAGATCACGCCGGTCCAGCAGCTCAGAGGGCTGGTTTTGCAACTTGGCGGCTTTGCTCAAGTTGGCATTGACCAGGGCCAATTGCTCGGTCAGGGTGTTGAATTGTCCGGCTGCACTGCTCAGGGCTTGGCTGGTTTCTTCGCCAATCAAATCCAGCTGGCCCGACAACTCGGCAAAACGCGAGGCCAAGCCGTCGGCGCTGCGCAAGAAACTGCCCCGTTGCACCGTGGATGCCGGGTCGGCAGCCAAGCTGCTGGCCGATGAAAAAAATTGGTCCAGCGCAGACGACAGCCCCACGCTTTTATCGCCCATCAGGTCCATCACCCGCTGGCTGTAATTGACCAAGGGGTCTTGGCTCATCAAGTCGCTGGTGCTTTTGCGCAAATTGGACTCGGCAAACTCGTCATATTGGCGTTTGACGGCGGTGAACATCACACCGGTGCCCAGGTAGCTGTTGGCGGCTTTGGCAGGCGTGTTGGATTGCAACGCCACGTCTTGGCGTGAATAACCATCGGTGCTGACGTTGGCAATGTTGTTGCTGACCGTGCTCAAGGCGCGCTGGTAAGCGGCCACCGCCGTGCTGCTGATGCTGAGCATGTCAGCCATTGCCGCCTCCCAAAGGTGCTGGTAATGGCTTGATCAAGGGCTTGACCAAGGGCATGGGCTTGGGTGGGTCACCCCCCAAAGGCATGGGCAATTGGGGTTTGACCAAGGGCATGGGCACCTGCCCTTTGAGCTTGAGTTGCTCGGCGGTATTGGGCAACACGTCTTTGGGGCTTAATTGCCGCACCAGCATATCCGCCAAGCCCAAGGTATTGCGCTTGGCCATTTGAACCGAGATTTCTTTGTCGTACATGCCCTCAAAGGTTTCCGCGGCTTTGGAATCCACCAAATCGCCCTTGATCACATTGCTTGCATCGCGCATGGACTTGAGCATCATTTGGATGAACAGGCCTTCAAACTGCTGCGCGGTTTCACGCAGCGCCTGGTCGTCGTTTTTCTGGGCCTTGCCACGCAACTCGCCCAAGCCCGCAAAGTCCAGATAGGACCTGGCGGTGGAGGTGTTGGTCAATGCGCTGGACATGATGAGCTCAGCTCGCTTTAGATGATGACGAGTTCTGCGCGCAAGCTGCCCGAGCTTTTCAAGGCTTCCAGGATGGCGATCAAGGCCGAGGGCGAAGCGCCCACTTGGTTGACCGCGTCCACGATGTCGCGCAATTCCGCACCAGGCTTGAACAAGAACATGGGTTTGTTGGGCTCGGCCACATTCACCTGAGCGTTTTGCACCTCTGCGGTTTGGCCTTGCGTCAAGGGGTTGGGCTGTGACACTTCATTGGTGGCGGCGATCGCCACCGAAATGGTGCCGTGCGACACCGCTGCCGGCGAGACCCGCACCGAGCGGTTGATCACCACGGTGCCCGTGCGTGCGTTGATGACCACCCGTGCCGGTGGCTCGCCAGGCACGACCTCGAGGTTTTCCAACATGCCCATGAAAGTCACACGCTGGCTCAAGTCTTGAGGGGCTCGTACCGATATCGATGTGCCGTCGATCGATTGCGCCACATTGGGGCCAAACTTTGAATTGATCGCATTGACAATGGCCGAATTGGTCGAAAAATCGTTGTCGCGCAGATTGAGCACCAGGCTTTCGGCTTTATCAAACGGGGTATCCACCATGCGCTCCACAATCGCACCGGCCGGAATGCGGGCCGAGGTGGGAACACCAATCGCCACTTTGGATCCGGCTTGGGCCGCATCGATGCCGGTGGCGGTGACCGCACCCTGTGCCAAGGCATAAATTTCACCGTCCACACCACGCAACGCGGTCAATACCAGACTGCCGCCGCGCAAACTGCTGGCTTTGCCGATGGAAGACACGTTCACGTCAATGCGCTGACCGGGTTTGGAAAAACCGGGCAATTCAGCGGTGACCAAAACGGCGGCAGCATTTTTGATGTCCACCCGGCTGGCGGAGGCGGCTTGCTCAAAGTCAGACAGAGGGCCGTCGATGCGCACACCCAATTGAGACAGCATGGCCTTCATGCTTTGGGTGGTGAAGGGGACTGAGGCATCGTCGCCCGTGCCTTGCAGACCCACCACCAAACCAAAGCCAATCAATTGGTTGGAACGTTGGGAGGCCACGGTGGTCAAGTCTTTGACCCGATCGGCCCAAGCAGCGGGTGTGACCAACAAAGCGCTCAACCATGCCAAGCACAGGCCTTGTCGGAATGAGTTGAATGTCATGGGATGCTTTCAGCCTGAGTGCAGGTCAAAACGGCCAAAAACGGTGCAAGGCGCTGGTGCCCCAACCGGCCTTGGCAGCGTTGGCGACATCGCCATTGCCACGGTATGCGATTTGGGCGTTGGCCAGGCGCAGCGATTGCACGGTGCTATTGGGACCCACATCTTGCGGGCGGATGATGCCCGAGACTTGAATCACCTCGGTGCCTTCGGCCAAACCGAGTTTCTTCTCCCCGCGCACCATCAAATTGCCATTGGCCAACACCTCCACCACGGTCACAGCCACCGAGCCCACCAAGCTGGCTTTTTGATCGGCCACACCCTTGCCTTTGCTGGTGATGTTGGATGAACTCAGGTCAATGCCTTGTAAAAAAGGACTGACCTTGCCCACCTCGGTGCTCAAACCGCTGGGCAATCCGGCGTTTTTGGACTCACGGCTGAGGTCACTGTTGGAGGTGCGCGCCGCTTGAGTGGATTCGTTGAGAATGACGGTGATGATGTCGCCCACCTGAAAATTGCGCCCACGACCAAACCAGGCATCGCTTTGGCGGTTGCCGTAAATGCCGCCCGTGGGTACGCGGTTGACATCTGTGGCCAGCGGATAAACCGGCGCAAAGTCGGGCGAATGGGTCAGGGTTTTTTGGGTCAGATCGTCGCTGGCACAACCAGTCATCAGCACCGTGATGCAAATCAGCAGAATGAAATATTTCATGATCCGCGCTCACAGGTGTTGGTTGATGAACTGCAGCATGCCGTCGACCGCAGCAATGGACTTGGAATTGATTTCATAAGCCCGCTGGGTTTCGATCATGTTGACCATTTCTTCGACCACGTTGACGTTGGAGGCCTCCAGTGATCCTTGGTTGAGAATGCCCGCGCCGTTGACGCCGGGTTGCAGCAATTGAGGCTGTCCGCTGGCGGCGGTATTGGCCAGCAAGTTGCTGCCCAACGGTTTAAGACCCGAGGGATTGACAAAGCGGGCAATTTGGATCTGCCCGATGACCTGCTGACCGCCACCGGCCACCAGTTCAACCGAGACCGAGCCATCGCGGCCAATGGTCAGGCTGGAGGCATTGTTGGGAATGGTGATCACCGGCTGCAAGGCAAAACCATCCGAGGTGACCAACTGGCCCGTGGAGGAAAGTTTGAATGAACCATCACGGCTGTAGGCGGTGGTGCCGTCTTGCTGCTGAATTTGAAAGTAGCCGTCGCCCAAAATGGCCACATCCAATGGGTTTTGGCTGTTGATCAAGTTACCTTGGGCATGCAGCTTTTCGGTCGCATTGATCTTCACACCGGTGCCCAACATCAAGCCGGTGGCCGATTGGGTGATGGCGGTGGTTTGCCCACCCGCTTGGCGTATGTTTTGGTACAACAAGTCCTCGAACACGGCACGGTCGCGCTTGAAACCCGTGGTGTTCACGTTGGCCAAGT
>RFNL01000157.1 GCA_009927195.1 Betaproteobacteria bacterium
GGCCCTCAAACGCGAAGCGAAAGGCAAGGAAGGCACCAGCAAGACCGACATGAAGCGCGAAAGCGCTGAGCTGCAAAAGCTGGGCGAAGATTTGCTCGACTTGCGCAGCGGCTTGATGCAGCGCCTGACCGACCAAGGCCATGTCCAGGAAAAGCTCGCTGACGCCCTGGACCATGCAAGGCGCATCAGCGATTTTGAAGGCCGTCGCCGTCAATTGCAGTTCATTGGCAAACTCATGCGCCAATTGCCTGAGGAAGCCTTGCAAGCGGTGCGCGATGCCTTGTTTGAACAGCACAGCGGTAGCGCCAGCGAAACCCTGGCGCTGCACCAGGCCGAGCAGTGGCGGCTGCGCCTGATCGATGGCGATGCAGCGCTTGACGAATGGGTGACACAACACCCTGCGACCGATATCCAGCAACTGCGCACCTTGGTGCGCCAGGCGCGCAAAGACCTCCTCGGCGATGCGAAAACCGCGTCACAAGGCAGCGCACCGCGACAGGGTCGCGCTTTTCGCGAACTGTTTGCCCTGATCAAATCCCATCTCCACACCCACCATGTCTGAAGAAACTCTATCCCTACCCCCGATGGACCGCGTGCGCATTGGGATTGTTTCGGTCAGTGACCGCGCCTCCAGCGGGGTTTACCAAGACCAGGGCTTGCCCGCATTGCGCGACTGGCTGGGACGGGCTTTGCGCAACCCGATCGACTGGGAACCGCGCTTGATCGCCGATGAACAAGCGCTGATCAGCCAAACCCTGGTGGAACTGGTAGATCTGGGCTGCCATTTGGTTTTGACCACGGGTGGCACCGGGCCGGCCAAGCGCGATGTCACCCCAGAGGCGACTTTGGCCGTGGCTGACAAGGAAATGCCGGGGTTTGGCGAGCAAATGCGCCAAATTGGCCTGCGCTTTGTCCCCACGGCGATTTTGTCGCGCCAGGTGGCGGTGGTGCGGGCCAACAGCCTGATCATCAACTTGCCCGGTCAGCCCAAGTCCATTGCGGAAACCCTGGAAGGCCTCAAAGACGAACAGGGCCAAACCCTGGTGCATGGCATTTTTGCCGCAGTGCCTTATTGCATTGACTTGATTGGCGGCCCATACCTGGACACCGACAACGCGGTTTGCAAGGCTTTTCGCCCTAAGTCGGCCCAGCGTCCGGCAGCACCGAATTGACCACTGCATGGGCTGCGGCCCCATGAGACGGGGCTCAAATTTCGAAGTAAACATCGCCGAAATGCAGCAACAAGGGTGCGCCGTCAAGCACCTCATGGGTGTCCCAGGCCAGTAACTTGGCATCTTGCACCAAGTGATAGAGCAAGGCGTCGGAGAAGATGGAAAAGTTGTCCAAATTCAGGGCGTTGTGGTCATCGGCGTTCAAGTACCAAGGTCCATCTTCGGTGCTTGGCGGCGTGATGGTCAGGTGGGTTTTGAACAGTGGCATCATCAGGCCATATTGCTCAATCGTGTATGTCAGCTCGCCACCCCAGCACCCCCGCATCTCCCACAGGAGCGTCAAGCTCACCGGACGGATCTTGAGGGTTTTCATTCGATCAGTCGATTGAGCTTTTCAGTCTCGCTGGTGGTTGGGGGCATGTCCAGAACGCTGGTTACGGGCGGGTGCCCAGCGCTCAATTGTTTGATCGCCAGGGACAATTGGGCGATTTGACGCTCTTGGCGGGCACAGGTATCAATCAGCCCGCGCAAGGCCAGGCTGATGGGATCATCTGAGGCCGTGACCCCGTAAGCGGAAAAGCCCATGCGTTGGGCGGCAACCTCTCGCTGATTGTCGGCCTGGGCATCGGCCAAGATGATGCGCGCCGGATTGCCCACAGCCGTCGCACCCGCTGGCACGGGCTTGGTGACCACCGCATTGGAGCCAATGCGCGCGCCATCCCCCACGGTGAAGCCGCCCAATATTTTGGCCCCAGCTCCCACCACCACATCGCAACCCAAGGTGGGGTGGCGCTTGGTGCCTTTGTAAAGAGAGGTGCCCCCCAAGGTCACCCCTTGGTAAATGGTGCAGCCGTCACCAATGGCAGCCGTCTCGCCGACCACCACACCCATGGCGTGGTCAAAGAAGACCCGCTCACCAATGCGTGCGGCCGGGTGGATTTCAATGCCCGTCAGCCAACGGGAGATGTGTGACACAAAGCGCCCCAACCAGCGCAAGCCCCAGCCCCAGCAAGCGTGGGCACAGCGATGAAAGATCAAGGCATGCAGGCCGGGGTAGCAGGTCAATACCTCCCAACGGCTGCGGGCGGCAGGGTCGCGGTCCAAAATGCACTGGATATCTGATTGGATTCGGGCAAACATGTGGCTTGAGTTTATCGCTTGTGCCCGTTGGAAGCCTGCGCTGCTTGCGACATGCACTTGGCAATGCCGCGCAGGATGTGGATCTCCTGTGGCGTGGGTGCAGCCCGATTGAACAACTGCTGTAAGCGGGGCATGAGTTTTTTCGGGGCTTGCGGGTCCAAAAATCCTAGCGCCACCAAGGCCTCCTCCCAATGCTTGAGCATGCCCGCTACGCTGGCTGCATCGGCGGGTGCGTCTGCATCGCTGCTGGCTGGCGTGACAGGGGAAGCAAAACCGCCCAGAGCGAGCCGCCATTCGTAGGCCAGCAACTGCACCGCCGCCCCCAAATTGAGCGAACCAAAGTCAGGGGCGGTGGGAATTTGCAAGCACACATGGGCCTTGTAAACGTCTTCATTGCGCATGCCAAAACGCTCGGAACCAAACAAAAAAGCCACACCCACAGGGTGCGGGG
>RFNL01000381.1 GCA_009927195.1 Betaproteobacteria bacterium
GGCCGACTACCGCTACTTCCCCGACCCCGATTTGCCACCGCTGGTGATTGGCCGCGACTGGGTGGAGCGGGTGAAGAGCGAAATGGCCGAGTTGCCCCGCGTCATGGCCGAGCGCTTTATCACCCAATACGGCTTGCCCGAGTACGACGCCACGCAACTGACGCAAAGCAAGGCGATGGCGGCTTACTTTGAAGCCACCGCCAAGGCCTGCGGTCAGCCCAAACTGGCGAGCAACTGGATCATGGGTGAGGTGTCGCGGCGTTTGAATGCCGGTGAGCTGGGCATTGAGCAATCCCCTGTGAGCGCCACGAAACTCGCCGCGTTGATTGGCCGCATCAGCGACAACACCATCAGCAACAACGCCGCGCGTCAGGTGTTTGAAGGCTTGTGGAATGGCGAGGGTGAAGTCGACGCCATCATCGACACCAAAGGCTTGAAGCAAATGAACGACACCGGCGAACTGGAAAAAATCGTCGACGAAGTGCTGGCCGCCAACCCCAAGAACGTCGAAGAATTCAAAGCGGGCAACGCCAAGGCCTTGAATGGTTTGGTCGGCCCCATCATGAAAGCCAGCAAGGGCAAGGCCAATCCGGCGCAGGTGAATGAATTGCTGTTGAAGAAGCTGTCCTAAGGTCCCCCAACCCAGTTCTCCACCTTCAGCTCTGAGTAGGCCGCGAAATCTGACACATTGTTGGTGACCAGTGTGACGCCCATGGAAAGGGCGTGTGAAGCGATCAGCTTGTCCAGTGCATCGCGATGGCTCTCGCGGGTGGCCAGACGGAGGGGGCCATAGACGGATGCGGCTGCGCCATCAAAAGGGGCGGCGGGCACCTCTTGCAAGAAGGCGTCCAAGGCCTTTCGGTTGCGTGCCCGCTGATTGCCCGAACATGCCACGCCATATTCCAACTCGGCCTGTGTGATAGCGGAGATCACGACATCGCCCACATAACATTGAGCAAACCGCTCTGCCACCTCAGGTGGTTGGTGCTTCATGAGATAGATGCAAATGTTGGTGTCGAGCATGTAGCGGGGCATCACAGGGCCTCACGCTCGGTTTGCTCTTGATGGCCCCGGCCATCCGACATGAAGCTGGGAGAAAAGCTGGAAAGCGCCTTCATGACATTTCCCATTCGGCGCTGTGCGGGGCGAATGCGCAACTCTTCACCCACGCGCTCGATCACCAGCTCCATGTCGCTGGTGGGAAACGCAAGTTCTGCAGGAATCCGAACGGCTTGTGAATTGCCGTTTTTAAACAACCGGGTGGTGGTCATGAAGCCTCCTGATGTGTGTACACATACATCCTAGCAGATGTCGCTATTCGCTCAAACAGGGGGCTACAAGATGGCTCATTTCTGCGGCTTCGGCACTTAGCTAAAAAATCACAGCCCTCAATTTCGAGTCATGGCGTTTCGTCTGCGCCTCACTGCGAAGCAATGGGCATGGAGCTCACCCTAAGCCATCACCCCATACCGCTCCCGATAAGCCCGCACCTGGGCCAGGTGTTCGGTCATGCCTGGCGTGGTTTGCACTTGCAGGTAACTCACCAAGTCGTCCAAGGTGGCGATGGCGCACACCTGCAAGCCCAGTTGCTCGCGCACGTAT
>RFNL01000267.1 GCA_009927195.1 Betaproteobacteria bacterium
TTTCTTCCCGAATGAGCGGCGCCAAGCCTTCGGTGGCCTCATCGAGGATGAGCAGCTTGGGGTTGGTGACCAGGGCGCGGCCAATGGCCAACATTTGCTGCTCGCCACCAGAGAGTTGATTGCCCATGTTTTTTTTGCGCTCTGCCAAGCGCGGAAACAACTGGTAGACCGACGCGGGGGTCCAGGGCTGGGCCGCCCCATTGCGCCGGGCGGCAAAGGCGCTCAGGTGTTCGTCCACGCTCAGGTTGGGAAACACCTGACGGCCTTCGGGCACCACGGCCAAGCCGAGTCGGGCAATCCGGTCTGCGCTGTGGCCGGTGATGGCCACGCCCTCGAAATGCACGCTGCCCGCTTGGGGGCTTTTCAATCCCAACAGGCTGCGGATCAAGGTGGTTTTGCCCATGCCGTTGCGGCCGAGCAAACCCATCACCTCACCGGCTTTGATGTCAAAGTCAATGCCAAACAAGACTTGGCTGGCGCCATACGCGGCGCGCAAGCCCTGGGCTTGCAACAAGCTGGAGCTCATGCGCTTTGCTCCTCGCCCAAGTAGGCGGCGATCACCATCGGATCATGGCGAATGTCCTGCGGTTGACCACAGGCAATCACCGCGCCATTGACCAGCACTGAAATGCGGTCGGCCAGGCGAAACACCGCTTCCATGTCGTGCTCCACCAGCAAAATGGATACGCGGTTTTTCAACCCCTCGATCAAAGCCTCAATGCGTTGCGACTCCTCTGGACCGGTGCCAGCCATTGGCTCATCGAGCAACAACAGTTTGGGCGCGGTGGCCATGGCCAAGCCCACTTCGAGCACGCGCTGCTCGCCATGCGAGAGTTTTTGGGCCAAGACATCGGCGCGCTCGGCCAAACCAATGTCGCGCAAAATCGCCTGCGCCTCTTCGTGCAAGGCACGTTCGGCCGCCACCGGTCGCCAAAACGAATACGGGTTGCCAGTGCGCGCTTGCACCGCCAATGCGACGTTATCGCGCACGCTGAACGACTTGAACAATCGGGTGATTTGAAACGACCGCACCAGACCCCGCCGCACCCTTTGGTGCGCGCTCAGCGCGGTGATGTCTTCAGCCATGAAAAGCACCTGGCCCGAGTCACTGGCGAGCAAACCCGATAGCTGTGCGACCAAGCTGGTTTTACCCGCGCCATTGGGACCGATCAGGGCGTGGATTTCACCCGCTCGCACATCCAAACTCACATGGTCGGTGGCACACAAAGCACCAAAGTGTTTGACCAAGGATTTGACTTGCAACACTGCATCAGCCATATCGACCCTCTTGGTCGAGGCGCTTGAACAAACCGGCCAGGCCCTGGGGTGCCATCAGCACCACGGCCAGCAAAATCCAGCCGACATAAAACTGCCAATGCACCGTGTATTCGGCAAACACATCTTCCAGTGTCAGCAGCAGCAACGCCCCCCACAGGCCACCGGCCAAGGTGCCGACACCGCCCAAAATGACCATCACCATCAACACGCCAGACTGCGTCCAATGCATCAAATTGGGATTGACGTAATTTTGTTGGTTGACCATGAGCGCACCCGACAAACCCCCAATGGCCCCGGCCAGCACAAACAAAACCATTTGGTAGCGGTAGACCGCAAACCCCAGGGCTTCGGTGCGCACATCGTCATCGCGCTGGGCCAAAACCACCCGCCCAAAACGCGAATGCATCAGGCGATGCATGAACCACAAACTCAGGGCCAGGCACAGCAATACCAGGTAATAAAAAGCCAGGTCGTTTTTCAGGTTCAGGCCAAAACCGAAATCGGAGCGCATGCGAATGTTCAAGCCCTCGTCGCCGCCATAGGCCTTGACCGAATTGACCAGGTAATACACCATTTGTGCAAAGGCCAGGGTGATCATGATGAAGTACACACCGCGGGTGCGCAGCGAAATCGCTCCGATCAAGGCCGCGAACACGGCCGACACCAACATGGCCGCAGGAAAACCAATCCAGCCACTGGGCACGCCCTCGGTGATCAAGATGCCCACGGTATAAGCCCCAATCCCCACAAATGCCGCGTGCCCAAACGACACCAAGCCGCCATAACCCAAGATCAAGTTCAGGCTGCAAGCGGCCAGGCCATAAATCATCATGCGGCTGAGCATGGACAAATAAAAGCCCAGCCCTTGGGCTTGCATCAGCCATCCCAGGCCGACGGCCAGCACCAGCAAACAGCACCAAACCCAGGGTTTGGTCTCGCCTGCTGTGGAAAGAGGGCCACTCATGATCGGCGCGCGAACAGGCCTTGGGGGCGGATGAACAACACCACCGCCATCAAGAGGTAGACCATGATCGACGCGGCCGCCGGACCAGCGGTGGCCGCCACTTGGGGCGGAAACAATTCGCGAAACAAATGCGGCAGCAAGGTGCGGCCAAAGGTGTCGACAAAGCCCACCAGCAAGGAGCCAACAAACGCGCCCCAGATCGAGCCAATGCCACCGATCACGATGACCACAAAAGCCAAAATCAAAATGCTCTCGCCCATGCCCACTTGAACCGCCAGCAAAGGCCCCAGCATTGCACCAGCGACGGCGCACATGGCCGCACCCAAGCCAAACACCAGGGTGAACAAACGCTGAATGTTGATGCCCATGGCCATGGCCATGTCTCGGTTGGATGCACCGGCGCGCACCCATGCACCCATGCGGGTTTGGGTGACCAGCAGGTACAAAAACAAAGCCAGAGCCAGACCCACGCCAATGATGACCAAACGGTAACTGGGGTACTTCAGACCCGGCAACAACTCGACCGGGCCGGACAAGGCCGCTGGGGCCGACAAGGCCAAATCGCTGCCCCAGATCATGCGGACAGCTTCATTGATGATGAGGATCAATGCAAACGTGGCCAACACCTGCGACATGTGGTCCCGCCGGTACAAACTGCGCAAGAGCGAGGCCTCCAACACCATCCCAAACAAGGCAGTCAAGGGCACCGCCAATAAAACCCCCCACAAAAAGGAGAGTGTCAGTTCGGCCAGCCATGCGGCCAAAAAAGCGCCCACCATGTACAAGGCGCCGTGCGCCAAGTTGATCATGTCCATGATGCCAAACACCAAGGTCAGGCCCGAGGCGAGTAAAAAAAGCATCAAGCCAAACTGCAGTCCGTTGAGGCTTTGCTCAAGAAACAATATCCAGGTCATGCAATAGCGTACCGGTCAAAACAAAAAATGCCCCACCACGGGGTGGCGGGGCAGGTCAATGCAGCGCCAAGGCGTTTATTTCATGGGGCAGTCTTGCACGTAGGCATCGCCGTGGTTGGCCAACACAGGGGTTTGCGAAACAATTTTGTTGACCAAGCGTCCTTGGGCGTCTTTTTGCACTTCACGCAGGTAGTAGTTTTGGATCGGGTACTGGTTGGTGTTGAATCTAAAGGCACCGCGCACCGACTCGAACTTGGCTTCTTTGATGTGGCGGCGCATGGCCTCTTTGTCATCCAGGTTGCCTTTGGCACCGCGCACAGCCGCATCGATCAACAAGGCGGTGTCGTAACCTTGGGCGGCATAGACGGTGGGCAAGCGCTTGTATTCTTTTTCGAACTCGGTCACAAACTTTTTGTTGGCGGCGTTGTTCAGGTCCAAGGCCCAGTGGGCGGTGTCGTTGATGCCCAGCATCTCCTCCCCCACGCTGCGGATGATGTCTTGATCAGCGCCAAAACCGGGCAACACCAACTTGGTGTCTTTGTTCAGGCCAGCGGCCACAAACTGCTTGATGAAATTGATGCCCATGCCTCCGGGCAGGAAGAAATACAGCACATCAGGTTTGGCTGCACGAATTTCGGCCAACTCGGCCGAGTAATCCAACTGCCCCAGCTTGGTATAGACCTCGGCGGCCACCTTGCCTTTGTAATAGCGCTTGAAACCGGCCAACGAGTCTTTGCCCGCTTGGTAATTGGGCGCTATCAAATAGGCCGACTTAAAGCCCTTGGTGGTGGCGTACTGACCAGCGGCCTCGTGGTAGGCATCATTGGGCCAGGATACGGCAAAGAAATAAGGGCTGCACTCTTTGCCGGCAATCGGCGAAGGCGCTGCATTGGGGCTCAGGTAAAAGGTTTTCTCACCCACAGCCTCGGGCAAACCGGCCAGCATGATGTTGGAGAAGACCACACCGGTCATGAAGTCTACTTTGTCGCGCTTGACATAGCGCTCAAACAATTGTTTGCCCACATCGGGCTTGAACTGGTCGTCACCGATCAACACCTCGGCGGGCAAACCACCGAGCTTGCCGCCATTGAGCTTGACCGCCAAATTGAAGGCGTCCCGGATTTCCGCACCCAAAGCTCCATTGGGGCCTGACAAGGTGCTGACAAAGCCAATCTTGACCTTGTCGGAGGCCTGAACCAAGGATGCGGCCAACAAACTGGCCATGGACAAGGCCAGCAAGCGGCCAGCTTTCATTGTTCTCATGATGACTCCTTTTAAACAACTCACACGGCCCAGGCTGGACCGGTTGACAACAAACAACGCGCATTGTCGCTGGTGCGCCAGTGCGTTTTCTCAGGGATTCCCCCTGCCCTGCCGCCAGGATGGCGGCGCATCACAGGTTCAAACTCCCCACACTGGCCCCCCCACACACATACAACACCTGTCCGGTGATGAAGCCGGCATCGGCTTGGGCGAAAAAACCCACTGCCCGGGCGACATCGGCCGGTTCGCCTAAACGGCGCACCGGCAAGGCGGCAGCCAATTGCCGTTCTTTGTCACTGCCTGCTGGCACCACGTCATGGAACATGTCGGTACTGCGAATGGGACCGGGCGCGATCACATTCACCGTGACCCCCATCGGGCCAAGTTCCAAAGACCAGGTGCGGGCCAAGCCCATCAATCCGGCCTTGGTGGCCGCATAAGCGCTGCGGGTGACCAAGCCCACCGCTGCGCGCGAAGACAACAACACCACGCGGCCGAAATTCTGGGCCTGCATGGTGGGCAAGGCGGCTTGCACCATTTGGATGGCGCATGCCAGGTGCAACTGGGTCAAATCGTCCAAGTCGCTCAAGCGCACTTGGGGCAACAAGGCCGCGCGGATCACGCCTGCGTTGTGCACCACGGTGTTGATGGGCCAATCCTGCGCCACTTGTTGCAAGGCTTGGGCGGTGGCTTGGCGATCCAGCAGATCCACTTGCACCGCATGCAAATGGGGGCTGTGCCAACGGGGTGCCTGGATGTCCAATGACACCACCTCACATTTTTGTGCGATCAATTGTTCGCACACCGCACGCCCAATGCCGGCGCTGCCGCCGCTGACCAAGGCCACTTGCCGGGGGGCGGAAGCAGTGGCACTCATGCCGGGTGTTCCACCAAGGCCAGCACCCGCAAGGGGCTGCCACTGCCTTTTTGGATTTTCAAGGGAGGGCTCAAAATGAGTGCGCCGGTAGCAGGCAATTTGTCCAGATTGGTCAGGCACTGCAAACCATAGCGGCCCGCTCCATGCATGTAGTAGTGGCAGGGGTATGGCGGACGCAGGTGATAGCCCTGGCCCGCATCGGTGCCAATGGCCTCAGAACCAAAACCCAATACATCACGTTGCTCGACCAAAAAACGCACTGCTTCGGCGCTCGGTCCCGGGGTGTGCTGGCCGGTTTCATCAAAGTTTTGGTAGGCCTCGGGATCGCTGCGCTGCGACCAGTCGCTGCGCATCAGCAACCAAGCCCCGGCGGGGATGCGCCCGTGTGCGGCCTCAAAAGCCAACAAGTCCTCCACGGTGAGCAGGTAGTCGGGGTTTTGTGCCACAGGGCCCGAGCAGTCCACCACGCAGGCGGGGGCGACAAAGTGCTCCACTGGAATGGTGTCCACCGCGTTATGGGGCAGGTCGCGCCCAGAGATCCAATGGATGGGGGCGTCAAAGTGGGTGCCGGTGTGCTCCCCACAGGAGAAATTGTTCCAATACCAACCCGGCCCCCGAGCGTCGTAGTGCGACGCCTCTTCGATGCGAAAGGGCCAGCACTGGCCCATCTCAGGGGGCAGTGCAATTTGCGGGAAATCGGGGGTCAGGGTTTGCGTCAGGTCAATGACTTCGATGCGCCGGCTGCGCATGGCCTGGACCAAGGCGGTCAACAAAGGGGTGTCGCTGCGCATGTTCAAGTGCCCCCCGCTGCGATTTCTCGCTCCAACACCTTGGGGTTATCGCGCCAACGCTGCAACCACTCTTGCGCCACATCGCCGGGGTACACATCCTCGGTGCCCTCGCGCAAGGCTTTCACCACGGCGCTGGCCAAGTTTTCAGGACTCAGTTTGGGTGGCGGCATGTTTTGATTCCATTCATCGTCAATCGGCCCGGGAAATACATGGATGACGCGAATCCCGGCGGGTCGCATTTCAGCGCGCAGGCATTGCGACAAGGAGTAGGCGGCTGCCTTGGATGCCGAGTACGTGCCGTGCGAGGGAAAATTCGACAGTGCGTAAATGGACAACAGATTGACCCAAGCGCAGGCATGGGTGATGCCGTCTGCGGCCCGGGCACGCAAAGCCGGGCCCAAGGCCTGCGACAAGCGCAACAAGCCCAGGTAATTGATCTCCATTTCCATTCGCGCCACATCGGTGCCGCTGCGGTTGCCAATGCCGTGGCTGCGATGGACCTCTGCGTTGTTGATGACCATGTCCACCTTGCCGCCAATTTCACCGGCCAAAGTGGTCACCGAACGCTCATTGCTCAGATCCAGGGGCAGCAGGGTCACTTGGGGCATGGCGGCGAGCTCGGTCAATCCAGGCAGCTTTTTCCAAGGCTCTGCATGGCCCACCCACACAATGTCGGCCCCTGCTTTGATCAGGGCACGCACCAAGGCCTGGCCCACCGGTGTTTTTCCGTCGGTCACCAAGGC
>RFNL01000171.1 GCA_009927195.1 Betaproteobacteria bacterium
GTGCCACACGTCACTGCCCACCCAACCCAGGTCTTGCGCGTACTGCGCTGGCGTGCAGTTGAATTTTTCTCTCGTGTAAGCGATGTCGTGGTCGTTTTCTGCCAAGTGGGTGTGCAAGCGCACGCAATGGGCCCGTGCCAACTCGGCCGATGTGCGCATCAGGTCTTGGCTCACGCTGAACGGCGAGCATGGGGCCACCGCCACATGGGTCATGGCGCCAAAGCGGCGGTCATGGTGGGCTTCGATCAAACGCTGGGTTTCTTTCAGGATAAAGGCTTCGTCTTCCACCACGCGGTCGGGAGGCAGGCCGCCTTGGCTTTGGCCCACGCTCATGCTGCCCCGGGTGGCGGTGAAGCGAATGCCCATGGTGTGTGCAGCCTCGATGCTGTCGTCCAAACGCACCCCATTGGGGTAGATGTAGAGGTGGTCGCTGCTGGTGGTGCAACCGCTGAGCAACAACTCGGCCATGGCCACTTGGTTGGACACCTGCACCATCTCGGGGGTGAGACCGGCCCAAATGGGGTACAGGCCTTGCAGCCAGCTGAACAGTTCGGCGTTTTGCACGGCGGGCACGGCCCGGGTCAGGCTTTGCACCATGTGGTGGTGGGTGTTGACCAAGCCCGGCACCACCACATGGTGGCGTGCATCGATCACTTCGTCCACTTTGCTGAGCCCATCGGGGGGCACCTCGTCGGCGTTCACGATGCCTTGGATGAGGCCGTCGCGCACCCAAATGGATGCGTTGTGCCATTCAGTGCCCGCGTCGTCAAGGCTGGCGATGCATTGGGCTTGGTGGATCAGCAGG
Organism: Betaproteobacteria bacterium; assembly: GCA_009927195.1. Classification (GTDB taxonomy): domain Bacteria; phylum Pseudomonadota; class Gammaproteobacteria; order Burkholderiales; family Burkholderiaceae_C; genus Limnohabitans. The sequence continues at coordinate 806 of RFNL01000171.1, forward strand.
CTGGGCATGGGCGGTTCGGGTTTCAAAGTCAAAGGACACGTCGAGTTTCGCATGGGCCTTGATGGGCGGCCATGCAGGGCGCTGGCTGTATATTCAATCCCCACATTGCACCGCCCCATGCCCAACCTCCCTTTGCCACCTGTTGATCTTGCCCCCGTGCCCTTGCTGGCCCTAGAGGGCATCACCAAGTGCTATCCGTCGGTGGTGGCCAACGACAAGGTGTCTTTGCGTGTCATGCCGGGCGAAATTCACGCGGTTTTGGGCGAAAACGGCGCCGGTAAATCCACCCTGATGAAGGTGATTTTTGGTGCCACCCAGCCTGATGCGGGTCGCATTTGTTTCAAGGCGAGGTGGTGCACATCCGCAACCCGCAAGTGGCGCGGGAGTTGGGCATTGCCATGGTGTTTCAGCACTTCAGCCTGTTCGACAGCCTGAGCGTGGCGCAAAACGTTTGGCTGGGCTTGGATGCCAAATGGACCTTGCCCGAGGTGCGTGATCGCATCGTGGACAAGGCCGCTCAATATGGGCTGGACATTGAA
>RFNL01000308.1 GCA_009927195.1 Betaproteobacteria bacterium
TTTGGATGTCGAACAGTTGATGCTCAACCCCTTGGCTTCGAGCTACTCGGTGCTGACCGCCGACGAAAAAGAGCTGGGCGTGGCCTTGGTCGACATTGGCGCGGGCACCACCGATGTGGCCATCTTTACCGGCGGAGCGATCCGCCACACCGCGGTGATCCCCATTGCGGGCGATCTGGTCACCAGCGACATTGCCATGGCCTTGCGCACCCCAACCAAGGATGCCGAGGACATCAAGGTTGAGTCCGGCTATGCCAAGCAACTGCTGGCCAACCCGGAGATGCAAGTGGAAGTGCCCGGCCTGGGCGACCGCAGCCCGCGCATGCTCAGCCGTCAGGCCTTGGCTGGCGTCATCGAACCGCGGGTTGAGGAAATTTTCTCCTTGGTGCTGCAAGTCATTCGCGAGTCGGGCTATGAGGAGGTGCTCTCCTCGGGCATTGTGCTCACCGGTGGCAGCGCCATCATGCCTGGGATGGTGGAGTTGGGCGAGGACATCTTTCTCAAGCCCGTGCGCCGCGGCTTGCCCCAGTACAGCGGCGCCTTGGCCGACATGGTGGCCCAGCCGCGCGCCGCCACCGTCATGGGCTTGCTCGAAGAGGCCCGCTTGGCCCGCATGCGCGGCTTCAAGGTGGCGCAAAACAATGGTTCGGTGCAGACCGCTCTGGGTCGCATCAAAGACTGGTTGGTGGGGAATTTCTGAGATGAACAACATCCAATGGTTGGCCATGGCCCGTGCCAGTCCGCCCGATGCTGGGGTGTGGCGATGGCGACCCTGTTGCCGAGGCGCACCCCCCAATGGGTCAATGAATTTCAAACAAAAAAACTTGGCAACTGCAAACAACGTATCCATAGGAGTAAAAAAATGAGTATCGAAATGGTTGAAGAGCAAGCGTTCAATTCAGGCACCATGATCAAGGTGATTGGCGTGGGTGGCGGCGGTGGTAACGCGGTCGAGCACATGATCAACACCCATGTGCAAGGGGTGGAGTTCATTTGCGCCAATACCGATGCACAAGCCCTGCGCCGCAGTGCGGCCCACAGGGTGATCCAACTCGGTCAAAGCGGTTTGGGCGCAGGCAGTCGACCCGAGCGCGGACGTGATGCCGCCTTGGCCGCCGAAGAGGACATTCGCGCCGCCTTGGAGGGCACGCACATGTTGTTCATCACCGCTGGCATGGGTGGCGGCACTGGCACAGGTGCCGCCCCTGTGGTGGCGCGCATTGCCCGCGAGATGAACATCTTGACCGTGGGCGTGGTGACCAAACCGTTTGACTGGGAGGGCGGGCGTCGGCTGACCAATGCCGATGCGGGGTTGGCCGAGTTGGAGGCGAATGTGGACTCCTTGATCGTGGTGCTCAACGAAAAATTGCTCCAGGTGCTCGGTGAAGACGTGACCCAAGACGAGGCCTTTGCCTTTGCCAATGACGTGCTGAAGAACTCGGTGGGCGGTATTGCCGAAATCATCAATGTGGAAGCCTTGGTGAACGTGGATTTTGAAGACGTGCGCACCGTGATGAGCGAGCATGGCAAAGCCATGATGGGCACGGCCAAAGCCAGCGGCCCCGACCGCGCCCGCATCGCCGCCGAGCAAGCGGTGGCCTGTCCGCTGTTGGAAGGGGTAGACATGTCGGGTGCCAAAGGCGTGCTGGTGTTGATCACCGCGGCCAAGGGCGGCCTGAAGTTGTCAGAGTCGCGCGAAGCCATGAACACCATCCGTGCCAGCGCCTCTGACGATGCGCATGTGATTTACGGTACCGCCTATGACGACGAATTGGGCGACGAGATCCGCGTCACCGTGGTCGCTACCGGTTTGGCCCATTCGGGCCGCCGCGCCGCCTCGCCCTTGCAAGTGCTGCGCAATGGCACCGACGGCATGGCTTTTCCCACAGCCGCCCAAGCCCAGCCTGCGACCGTGGGCAGCCCCAGCAGCAGCGCTGCCGCAGGCGTGGCCGTGCCTGACTACACCGGCATGTCGGTGCCCAGCGTGTGGCGCACCAACCGCACCCATGCAGCGGCCAAAGTCGATGCCATGTCCTCGGGCGGTATGGACGACTACGAAATCCCCGCCTTTTTGCGCAAGCAAGCCGACTGATCGTGTCGCCCTTTGAAAAACGGCCTTCGGGCCGTTTTTTTTGTGGCAAGTGGTCAGGTTTGAAATCCCGCTCTGAAACCGCCATCTCGGGGTATGCCGGCTTCCTCCCCTCGCTGCGCTCCGATGTCGTCAGCCCGCACACCCCTCGTGTCGGTTTTTATGGATCTAGTTCGCAACACCGTTGGTGGGTGCGTCGACCCGACTGAACGAACAAAGCTCAGCCAAAGCCCAAAGAATTGGAATTTGACCCCAAATAAATGACCCCCAATAAGCCAAGCGCATAAAATCACCGCGTGCTGCAACAACGAACCCTTCAATCGATCACCACTGCCGTCGGTGTGGGTTTGCACAGCGGGCAGAAGGTGGAGCTCACCTTGCGCCCTGCACCGCCCGATGCGGGCATTGTGTTTCGCCGCACCGACCTGCCCCAGCCGGTGTCCATCCCAGTGTCCGCCACCGCCGTCACCGATACCCGATTGGCGTCCACCATCTCCAACCTGGGTGCCAGGGTGCTCACCGTTGAGCACCTGATGTCGGCTTGTGCAGGTTTGGGATTGGACAACTTGTACGTCGACATCACTGCCGAGGAAGTGCCGATCTTGGACGGCTCTGCCGCCGCGTTTGTTTTTTTGCTGCAAAGCGCAGGCATTGCGCTGCAAAATGCGCCCAAGCGTTTTTTGCGGGTGATCGAAACTGTGGAGATCCGCGAAGGCGAGGGTGCGGCGCGCAAATGGGCGCGTTTGAGCCCTCACAACGGCTACAAGCTCAGTTTTGAAATTGACTTTGACCATCCGGCGGTGGACTCCACCGGCCAACGGGTGGTGTTTGACACCGATGACGGCAGCTATGTGCGCGACATCGCCCGCGCCCGCACCTTTGGCTTTACCAAAGATGTGGAGTCGATGCGGGCCAATGGCTTGGCCCTGGGTGGCGGCTTGGACAATGCCATCGTGATGGACGACTACAAAATTTTGAACAGCGAA
>RFNL01000002.1 GCA_009927195.1 Betaproteobacteria bacterium
ATCGGATGTCCTGGTTGTGGTGCAAGCCCATGATCACAGAGCCGGCGGCCAGAAACAACAGGGCTTTGAAAAATGCGTGGGTCATCAAATGAAATACCGCCACGGAATAGGCCGACGCACCCAGCGCGACCGTCATATAGCCCAACTGAGACAAAGTGGAATAAGCCACCACCCGTTTGATGTCGTTTTGAATGACACCCAAAAAACCCATGAACAAAGCAGTGATGGCACCAATGACCAAAACCACATTCAAAGCCGTTTCCGACAATTCAAAAAAGGGCGACATGCGGGCCACCATGAAAATGCCTGCTGTGACCATGGTGGCGGCATGGATCAAAGCAGAGATGGGTGTTGGGCCCTCCATGGAGTCGGGCAACCAGACATGCAAAGGAAACTGCGCCGATTTGCCCATGGCACCAATGAACAAACCAATGCAGATCACCGTGACCAACAGCCATGAAGTCCCCGGAAAGGTCATGCCGGCCAATTCAGGGGCTTGGGCAAAAGCCTCGGTGTAATTGAGCGTACCGGTATAGGCCGCCAGCAGGCCAATACCCATGATGAAGCCAAAGTCCCCGACCCGGTTGACCAAAAAGGCCTTCATATTGGCAAACACGGCTGAAGGTTTGTTGAACCAAAAACCAATCAGCAGATAGGACACCAAGCCCACTGCCTCCCAGCCGAAAAACAGCTGCAGCATGTTGTTGCTCATCACAAGCATCAGCATGGAAAAGGTAAACAGCGAAATATATGCAAAAAAGCGGTTGTAACCCTCGTCATCGTGCATGTAGCCAATGGTGTAGATGTGAACCATCAACGATACAAAGGTCACCACACACATCATCATCGCGGTCAAGCCATCGATCAGGAAGCCCACTTCCATTTTGAAACCATCGACCACCATCCAGGTGTAGATGGTTTCATTGAAACGTGCGCCCTCCACGGCCACGCTGTACAAAGTCAAGGCGGAAATGACCAGGGAAACGAAAACACCCAAGATGGTGAAGCTGTGGCTCAGACCGCGCCCGATGCGATTGCCGCCCAGCGCTGTTCCCAAAATGCCGGTCAATGCAGCGCCCAGCAACGGCGCCAGCGGGACCATCAAGAGTTGCGTGGCGTTCAAAGTTGAATTCATTTTTTTGCGGGGGAATTGCTCAGCCTTTGAGGCTGTCTAGCTCTTCCACATGGATACTGGATGTATTACGGAATAGCAACACCAAAATGGCCAATCCGATGGCTGATTCGGCAGCAGCGACGGTGAGTATGAAAAACACAAACACCTGGCCTTGCAAATCGCCCAAAAAATAAGAAAAAGCGACAAAGTTAAGGTTGACAGCCAGCAACATCAACTCAATGGCCATCAATAAAACAATCAGGTTTTTACGGTTCAAAAAAATTCCCGTCACCGACAGGGCGAATAAAACCGCTCCCACAGTCAACATGTGGCCCAATGTCAAGCTCATGGCTGCCCCTCTGAAGGGTCTGGGGTGGCACGCACGGGCGCCATCTTGACCATTTCCAGCCGATCGGCCGCTTTGACCCTGATTTGCTCACTGGGGTTTTGGTATTTGCTGTCCTTGCGGGAACGCAGGGTCAGGGCAATGGCCGCAATGATGGCGACCAACAAAATCACGGCAGCCACCTCCAGAGGGTACAAATAATGGGTGTATATCAAAATGCCCAGCTCTTTGGTGTTGGAGGCCTGGGCCAAGGGGTCAGCGGCCGAATTGGCAAAAGCCGCCACGGGTTGGGTCGCGCGAAATCCCCCCATGAGGACGGCGGCCAGTTCCAGGGCCATCAGTGCGCCCATGGTGGCCGCAACGGGAAAATGCCGCCAAAAGCCGCGGCGCAAGCTCTCTAT
>RFNL01000199.1 GCA_009927195.1 Betaproteobacteria bacterium
TGCGCCATTCCGAGTTCAACCACGACCCCGACGGCGAGACCCATTTTTTGCAAATTTGGATTTTGCCGGCACGCCGTGGCATCGCGCCCAGTTACGCGCAAAAAACCTTTGCGCCGTTGGAAAAGGCAGGCGTGTTGCGTTTGGTGGCTTCGCCCGATGCGACTCAAGGTTCGCTGCAAGTCCATGCAAATGCGCACATGTATGCAGGTTGCTTTGAGGCGGGTCAAAGCGCCTATTTGGCCCTGAACCCTGAGCGCAAAGCCTACCTGCAGGTGGTGCGCGGCTCGGTGCACGGCAATGGCCATTTTTTGGACACCGGCGATGCGTTGTTGTTGCAAGCTGAAGCTGGCCTGACGCTGGATCAGGCCCAAGCCGCCGAGGTATTGGTCTTTGATTTGGAATCTTGATTTTTGAATTCGAAAGGAAACTGCGCTATGAATGATCGTTGGTTACATGGCTTGAACGTGCTGGCCCGTCTGCTGATTGCCGCTTTGTTCTTGCCCGCTGGTCTGGGCAAGTTGGCGGGTTTTCAGGGCACTGTGGGCTACATCGCGTCGGTGGGTTTGCCCTTGCCCCAGTTGGCAGCCGCCCTGGCGGTGGTGTTGGAAGTCGGTGGCGGGGTGGCCTTATTGCTGGGTTTCAAAACCCGCTGGGTGGCTTTGGCGCTGGCACTGTTCACCTTGGTGGCAGGGGTTTGTTTCCATGCCTTTTGGAGAGCTGCCCCCGATCAATTGATGGTGCAGCAAATCATGTTCATGAAAAACCTCAGCATCGCGGGTGGTTTGGTGGCGCTGGCTTTGCTTGGCGCTGGCGCATGGAGCATGGACGCGCGTCGCACCCAGCCAGCATGAAACACCGGCCTGGAACGCACACCAACCCTGTTGTCGCGGGACCCCCTCATCCACCCTTGGCCGACGGGCCAATACTTTTTCACTTTTCAGGAGATCACCCATGACATCCACTGCTGTCATCTACCACTCAGGCTACGGTCATACCCAACGCGTGGCCCAGTTTGTGGCCGAAGGGGCCCAGGCCCAACTCATCGCCATCGATGCCGATGGCCTCATCAGTGAGGCCGATTGGGCGGTATTGGACGCGGCACCAGCCATCGTCTTCGGGGCCCCCACTTACATGGGCATGGTGTCATGGCAATTCAAAAAATTCGCCGATGCCAGCTCCAAGCGCTGGTACTCCTCGGCGTGGAAGGACAAAGTAGCGGGTGGCTTCACCATCTCGGCCAACCTCAGTGGTGACAAGCTCTCCACCTTGCAGTACTTCATGACCTTGTCCATGCAGCACGGCATGGTTTGGGTGGGTATGGCGGGAATGAGCGACGGCAACCTGAACCGCCTGGGGTCGAACTCGGGTGTGATGGCGCAAGTGGGTTCAACCAGCCCAGCGGCTGACATCCCACAAGGCGACCTGGATACGGCCAAAGCCTATGGTGAGCGGGTGCGCCACATCGCCCAACGCCTGAGCGCTTAAGCCGCCGATCAAAGGGGCTTGGCGCTCAAATCGGGCGCCAAGGCAATCCGCTCATCAAACACAAAGCAGTCGCCTTCAAAATGGGCGCCACCCGTGTCTTCAAAGTATTGCAAGATGCCGCCATCGAGTTGGTACACCCTTTTGTGGCCCAGTTCGCGCAAGAAGATGGCGGCTTTTTCGCACCGGATGCCTCCGGTGCAATAGCTGATCACGGTTTTGCCTTGGATCTCGGCGAAGTGCTCGCGCGCCGCTTGCGGGAATTCGCTGAACCTGTGCAACCCCCAGTCCAGCGCTTGGGCAAATTTGCCATGCGCCACCTCAAAGGCATTGCGGGTGTCGAGCATGACCATGGCTTGCCCCTGATCGTCCTGTCCTTGGTCCAACCAGCGTCGCAAATCGATGGGCTTGACCGCTGGGGCGCGGCCTTGGGCGGGCACGATGGCTGGGTGGTTCATGCGGATGATTTCGGTCTTGATCTTGACCAGCAACTTGCCAAACGGTTGCTGCTCAGACCAGCTTTTTTTGGCCACCAAATCTGCCAAACCCTCTTGGTTGCGCAACCATAGCAAAAAGCCCTCGACCTGATCGGCCAGGCCCGCCAAAAACAAGTTGATGCCTTCGGGCGACAACAAGATGGTGCCTTTGAGTGCCTTGGCTTGGGCTTGGCCCAAGCAGGCCTCGCGCCATGCGGACAAATCATGCAATGGCGTGAATAAATAAGCGGAAATGTTCAAGATGGAATTCACCCATGCATTTTAGGTGTGCGCCAAAGGCGATTACCTACAATGCCTGCATGTTTGTTCACCTGCGTATGCACACCGAATTTTCTGTGGTTGACGGGACCAACCGCGTCGATGAGGTGGTCCAGGCCGCCGTCGCGGATGGCCAACCCGCTTTGGCCATCACCGACTTGAACAACCTGTTTGGGGCCATCAAGTTTTACAAGGCTGCCATGGCCAAGGGTTTGAAGCCTTTGATCGGGGCCGATGTGTGGGTGCAAGCCACCGGTCGCGAAGATGCGCCGTTGGCCCGCTTGCTGTTGCTGGTGCAAAACCAACAAGGCTATTTGAACCTGTGTGAATTGCTCTCCAGGGCCTGGACCAGCGAGCCCGTAAAGGGTCAGTCGGTGATGCGCCTGGCCTGGTTGAAAGAGCGCTCCGAGGGCTTGTTGGCCTTGTCAGGCGCGCAGATGGGCGATGTGGGTCAAGCCCTGGTGCAAGGCGATCGCCAGCGCGCCAGTGAAATGGCCTTGCAGTGGGCACAGGTATTTACGCACCGCTTCTATATTGAATTGCAGCGTTGTGGGAGGGCTGACGACGAATGGCATGTGCGAGAAGCGGTGCAACTGGCTGCCCGTTTGAAATTGCCGGTGGTGGCCACCCATCCGGTGCAGTTTTTGCAGCCGGACGACCATGAGGCGCACGAGGCCCGCGTTTGCATTGCCGAGGGTGAAATTTTGGGTAATCAGCGGCGTGTGCGCCGCTTCACCCGCGAGCAGTATTTCAAGTCCACCCAGCAAATGCAAAGGGCGTTTGCCGATGTGCCTTCGGCCTTGGCCAATGCACTGGAAATCGCCAAGCGTTGCAGCATCACCCTGGACCTGGGCCGGCCGCGGTTGCCCGTATATCCAACCCCCAAGGGCATGGCCGAGGAGGACCACTTTCGGCAAGCCTGCGAGCTGGGTTTGCAAAATCGCTTGGCGCGTTTGTTTCCCGACCCGGTGGAGCGTCAAAACCAGCGTGCGGCCTATGACGAGCGCCTGGCCTTTGAAATCGCCACCATCGTCAAGATGGGCTTTCCGGGTTATTTTTTGATCGTCAGCGACTTCATCAACTGGGCCAAAAGCAATGGCTGTCCGGTCGGGCCGGGTCGCGGTTCAGGGGCCGGTTCCCTGGTGGCCTATGCCCTCAACATCACCGACCTGGACCCCTTGCATTACCAGTTGCTGTTCGAGCGTTTTCTCAATCCCGAGCGGGTGTCCATGCCCGACTTTGACATTGACTTTTGCCAGCTCAACCGGGACCGGGTGATTGACTACGTCAAGACCAAGTACGGCCGCAACGCCGTCAGCCAAATTGCCACCTTCGGCACCATGGCTGCGCGCGCGGCCATCCGCGATGTGGGCCGGGTGCTGGACATGAGTTACACGTTTTGCGACGGCATCTCAAAACTCATTCCCAACAAGCCTGGGCAACACATCACGATTGCAGGTGCGATCGAGGTAGAGCCCGTCTTGGCCGATCGCTTGGCCAAAGAGGACGAGGTCAAAACCCTGTTGGCCTTCGCGCAAAAGCTCGAAGGCCTGACCCGAAATGTGGGCATGCATGCCGGTGGCGTGTTGATCGCCCCGGGCCAATTGACCGATTTTTGTCCCCTCTACCAACAACCTGGCAGCCAAGCCGCTGTGTCGCAGTTCGACAAAGACGATGTGGAGGCGGCCGGTTTGGTCAAGTTTGACTTTTTGGGCTTGGCCACGCTCACCATATTGGAGATGGCCCGCAGCATGATCGTGCAGCGCAACCCGTCCAAAAGCCAGTTTTCGTTTGAAGACATTCCCCTGGACGATGCCGCCACTTACAAGTTGTTCTCGGAT
>RFNL01000348.1 GCA_009927195.1 Betaproteobacteria bacterium
GGGGCATGGACTGGCACATTTGCTGCTGGTTGGCGCACCACATGCGCTGGGTATTGATCACGCCTTTGGGCAATTTGGTCGAGCCCGAGGTGAACAAAAACTTCACCACCGTGTCTGGGCCCGTGGCCTGCATGGCCGCGTCAACCGCGGGCGTGGCGCTGGTGGCCAGCAGTTGGGCCAAGGCAATGCTGGGCCGCTCATCCAAACTGCCTTGGTGCAGCACGATTTCCACATCAGCGGCCACGGTGGCGGAGATGGCTTTGCCATAGCGCGGGGCATCGCTGGCAAACACCAAACCGGGTTGCAGCAGTTGCAGGATGTGGCGCAGTTTTTCAAAGTCTTGGCTGATCAGCGAGTACGCCGGCGATACCGGGCAATAGGGCACGCCCACGTACACGCAGGCCAGGGCCAGCATGGCATGTTCTAGGCTGTTTTCCGACAAGATGACCACCGGCCGCTCGGGGCCCAAGCCCCGTGCGAGCAACGCCTGGCCGATGCGCCTGGCTGCGTCCACCGCTTGCGCGTAGCTGATGTGTTGCCAGTCTCCGCGGCTGCCATCGGCCATGGCTTGGCGGCGCGCAAACAAGTTGCGCTCGGGCGCTTGGGCCGCCCAATGCAGCAAGCGATCGGTGATGCGTTCGGGCGGGGGGGTGAGCGCGCCCACAGCTTGAACGTATTGCACGCCATCGCTGGCGTTTTGTACGTGCACGTCCGTGACGCCAAAACGGATGTGGCGGTAGCGGGGGCTGGCGTGGTTCATGTTTTTTGCACCTTGGCCGCACGGCCTTCCAAAAAGTCACGCACCCGCTGCTTGGCCTCGGGTGCGGCCTGGGTGATGGCCGAAATCATGGACTCGGTGAACAGACCGTGGTCGGCCGATTGCTCGGCAATGCGGGGCAGGGCATGCATCAAGGCGTAATTGGTCAAAGGGGCATTGGTGGCCACCCGTTGGGCCAGTTCCAAGGCCTTGTCAAAGGCGTTGCCTGTGGGCACCAGGTACTGAGCGAACCCCAGCCGTTCACCTTCCACCGCGTTGTAAACCCGCCCGGTCATCATCATGTCGGTCATGCGGGCCACGCCAATCAGCTTGGGAATGCGCACTGCCCCCGAGCCACCGACAAAAATGCCGCGCGTGCCCTCGGGCAGGGCATAAAACGCGCTTTCGTCGGCCACCCGGATGTGGCAGGCGCTGGCCAGTTCCAAACCGCCGCCGACCACCGCGCCGTGCAAGGCGGCGATCACGGGCACGGGGCCAAACTGCATCGCGTCCAGGGCGCGGTGCCAAAAGCGGGAATGCATCATGCCTTGGCCGGCATCGCGTTCTTGCAGTTCGCTGAGGTCCAAGCCAGCGCAAAAGTGCTCGCCCTCACCATGCACAACCACCGCACGCACGGTGGGGGGCAGGTGGTCAAAGGCATGGTGCAAATCGGTGATCAGCCCATCGTTCAAAGCATTGCGTTTGAGCGGGCGGGTCAATCGGACCACGGCCACCGCATCGAGCAGCTCGGTGTTCAAATGGGGCGAGGGCATGGGGCGGATCCTGGTTGTCAAAGTCGCTTGAATCGATTATGGTTATGTCTTATAACTAATTCAATCCCTTTTCCGCCCCTATGACCCCGTGTTTTCCCTAGGACCGCAAACCGTCTCACCCATCACCGATTGGAGCACCCCATGGACCACGCCAATTTGGTCGCCATCGACATCCACACCCATGCAGAGGTGAGCTGTCGCAACCCTTTTGACAACTATGGCGAGGAATACGACCGCGCCGCCGACAAGTACTTTGGCTCCAGCCGGCGACCGACCATTGCCGAAACGGTGGCCTACTACCGCGCGCACCAAATGGGCTTGGTGATGTTCACCGTCGACAGCGAGTCACAGCTGGGTCGCATGCGCATTCCCAATGAGGAGATTGCCCAGGCTGCGCGCGACAACAGCGACATGATGATCGCCTTTGCCAGCATCGACCCGCACAAAGGCAAGATGGGCGCGCGCGAGGCCGAGCGTTTGATTGAAAAAGAAGGGGTGCGCGGCTTCAAGTTCCACCCCACGGTGCAGGGCTATCACCCTTACGACAAGATGGCCTGGCCGATTTACGAGGTGATCAACCACCACAAATTGCCCGCCATCTTTCACACCGGCCACAGCGGCATTGGCTCGGGCATGCGCTGTGGCGGTGGTTTGCGTCTGGCCTACAGCAACCCGATGCACTTGGACGATGTGGCCATCGATTGGCCCGACATGCAAATCGTCATGGCCCACCCCAGTTTTCCCTGGCAAGACGAGGCCCTGTCGGTGGCCACCCACAAGCCCAATGTGTGGATTGACCTCTCGGGTTGGAGCCCCAAATACTTTCCCAAGCAATTGATCCAATACGCCAACACCTTGCTCAAAGACCGCGTCTTGTTTGGCTCTGACTATCCCTTGATCACCCCCGAACGCTGGATGAAAGACTTTGAAGTGGCTGGGTTCAAACCCGAGGTGATGCCTGGCATTTTGAAGGGCAATGCCGTGCGTTTATTGGGATTGTGAACGGTCGCGCCACAGCATCTGTGGGGTCTACTAAACTTGCGCCTCCAAAGGACAATTGAATGAGCAACAAACAAGCATTGCCAGTGTTGGTCGCTGGTGGGGGCATCGGTGGTTTGGCCGCTGCCCTGGCCTTGGTGCGGCAAGGTTTCAACGTCAAGGTGTTTGAACAGTCGCCGGAAATTGGGGAAATTGGGGCCGGCATCCAACTCGGGCCCAATGCATTCCACGCTTTCGATGCCCTGGGCGTGGGCGAGAAGGCCCGAAGCATGGCGGTCTACACCGACTACATGGTGATGCACGATGCCGTGGACGAGCAACAAGTGGGTTACATCCCAACGGGTGAGGCTTTCAGGCAGCGCTTTGGCAACCCCTATGCGGTGATCCACCGCGCCGATGCCCACCGGGCATTGTTTGACGGCGTGCAGGCCTCTGACCAGGTGTCGTTTTTCACCTCCACCCGCATTGTCCAAGTCTGGCAAGATGCCGACGCCGTGACGGTGCAAGACCAAAACGGCCAACTGCACCAAGGGCAGGCCTTGATCGGAGCCGACGGGGTCAAGTCGGTGGTGCGCGAGCAGTTTGTTGGCGATCCGGCAAGGGTGACCGGCCATGTGGTTTACCGTGCCGTGGTGGACAAGTCGGAATTCCCCGCCGATTTGCAATGGAACGCGGCCAGCATTTGGGTCGGGCCCCATTGCCATTTGGTGCATTACCCCTTGCGCGGGGGGGAGCAGTACAACGTGGTGGTGACCTTCCACAGCCGCAACGCCGAAGAGTGGGGCGTGACGGATGGCAGCCGCGAAGAGGTGCTCAGCTACTTCCAAGCCATATGCCCCAAAGCACGCCAGTTGATCGACCTGCCCAAATCGTGGCGGCGCTGGG
>RFNL01000229.1 GCA_009927195.1 Betaproteobacteria bacterium
ACCGATCATGTCGGCCACACCGGGCACGGACCCGCGGTAGGGCACATGCTTCAAGTCGACGTTTTGGCTCAAGCCCATCAAGGCTCCCAAAAAGTGGGGGGTGGAGCCCGCAGCCGGCGAACCATAGCTGGCATCTTTGGGGTTGGCTTTGGCCCAGGCCAGGTAGTCTTTGACGGTTTTCACGCTGGCCGGGACCATGGGCCCCACCGCCAGGCCATGCGCGAGCATGGAGGCCAAGCACACGGGAACAAAGTCTTTGAAAGGGTCGTAAGACAGCTTGCTGTAGATGTGGGGGTAGATCGACATCATGGAATACGGGGTGAGCAGCAAGGTGGCACCGTCGGGGGAGGCGTTTTTCACCGCTTCCACCGCAATGCGGCCAGCTGCACCGGTTTTGTTCTCTACCACACCAGGGTTGCGTGCATAGGGGGTGCCGCCCATTTTGTCGCCGATGCGCCGGCTGGTCACGTCGGCCGTGCCGCCAGCAGGAAAGCCGTTGATGATCTTGACCTGCTCCAGTGGCAGACCGGGGCTTTGGGCCATGGCTGCCCATGGGCTGAGGGCCGCCAAAGCCACTGGGGCAGCGGTTTGTTTGAGAAAGTCGCGTCGTTGTTGCATTTGTGGTCTCCTGGGGTGGTCAATCAGTCGTCGAAAAAATCAGTGTGGCATTTTCAATGCGAATGGGGCTCAGGCTTGGGGCAGCCAAATGTGGGGTGCGCTGCCTGCATGCAAGGCCTGCACCAAAGCATTGCGGTGTTTGAGCACCGCCCGTTGGTTGATCGAGCCTTTGTCGGTGACCTCCCCTTTGTCAATCGAAGGCGGCTCGGTCAAGAGGATGGCCCGCGCCAACCGGTTGGCGCTGCCCGTGGCTTGGGCCGCCAATTGGTTGATCAAGTTCTGGAAGTGGGCTTGCACCGCCGGGTGGTCCAGCGCATCGGCGATGCTGGCCTGGGCATCCAAGCCTGCCAAGTTGCGCAAAGCGGGGGTGGGGAACAGCATGGCGCCGACCTCGTTGAGGTTCAGTCCGGTGATGACTGCGTCTTGCACATAGGGCGCGGCGGCGGCAATGATTTTCGCCCGCAATGGGCCCACGCTGACAAAGGTGCCGGTGGCGAGTTTGAAGTCTTCGGCAATGCGGCCATCGAATTTAAGGCCCAACTCGGGCCGCTCGGGGTTGATCCATTGCACCGCGTCGCCGGTGCAAAAAAAGCCCTCTGCGTCAAAGGCTTCGGCCGTTTCCTGGGGCGCGCCCCAATAGCCCGGTGTGATGTTGGGGCCTTTGTAGCGCACCTCGGTTTTGTCGCCCATGGGCACCAATTTGAGGGTCATGCCCACGGCGGGCAGGCCCAGGTCGCCCGCGCGCACATGGGGGTTGGGCACAAAAATGGCAAACGGACCCGATTCGGTCATGCCCAGGCCCGTGCCCATGACGATGCGCTCACCAATTTCGCGCTCCTGGGCGGCGTGTAAGCGGTCCCAAATGGGTTGGGCCAAGGCTGCGCCAGAGTAAAAAAACATGCGCACCCGGCTGAGCAAATTGCGCCGCAACGTGTCATCGGTTTGCATGGCGTTGGAGATCGCCTCAAAGCCGGTGGGCACATTGAAGTAAATGGTGGGGGCGACTTCACGAAGATTGCGCAAAGTCTCGCCCATCAAGGCCGGGGTGGGTTTGCCGTCGTCGATGTACAAAGTCCCGCCGTTGTAGAGGGTCAGGCCCACATTGTGGTTGCCGCCAAAAGTGTGGTTCCAGGGCAGCCAGTCGACCAGTACAGGTGGTTCTTCGGTGAGCA
>RFNL01000284.1 GCA_009927195.1 Betaproteobacteria bacterium
GGTCAACTCGCCTCCATGGTCACGCCGCATGGCGACTTCATTGCCAACCACAAAGCCGGCAAGATCCGCATCCTGGCCACCTCTGGCAAAGCACGTTCTCCCTTCGTTCCCGAGGTCCCGACTTTCACCGAGCAAGGCTTTCCCGAACTCACCGTGGAAGAATGGTTTGGCTTTTACGCCCCTGCCAAAACCCCCGCCGCCGTCGTCAATGCGGCCAATGCCGCGATCAACCTGGCCTTGAAGGACAAAATGGTCATCGACAGCCTGGCCGTTTCTGGCCTGACACCTTTGGGTGGCACACCCGATGACATGGCACGCGACATGAAAAAACAGTTTGATCACTGGGGCCCCATCGTCAAGCGCATTGGCTTTACCGCCGAGTCCTGACCTCCTGTTCACGCGTGGCCCGCAACGCAGCTGTGACCCATGCCCCCACTGACGATCCCTCTGTGGTGGGGGCGCAAGGCGGCGTGCGCACCGAGTTTTTAGACCGATTGTTGGGCTACCACGCCCGGCGCAGCAGTTTGCACTTGATAAGCCTGTTTTTGCGCGACCTGGCCGATTTGCAACTCAAGCCGGTTGGTTTTTCATTGCTGTGTTTGGTGGGCCACAACCCTGGCATCACCTCGCGCCAGCTGTGCCAAACCCTGGACATCCAACCGCCCAACTTGGTGGGGCTGGTCAGCGCCCTGACCCAGCGCGGTTGCCTGCAACGTCTGCCCCACCCCACCGATGGGCGCGCTTGGGGCTTGCACCTGACTGCAAATGGCCAAGAATTATTGTCCCAAGCCGAGCAACGGGTGCTGGCCAGTGAGGAGTTGGCCTGCGCCAATTTGAGCGCCAGCGAGCGCTCCACTTTGCAAGTTTTGTTGCAAAAAATCTATCTCCGCTGAGGGCCGGCCCTGCCGCATCACCCACCCATGCCGTTCACCCCATTTCCTGTTCCACTGGTCCGATGCTTGGGCACTTTGGTCTTGGCTTGGCTGGGTGCCCAAACATGCCAGTGGTTGCACACCCCGATTCCATGGATGCTGGGGCCCTTGATCGTCACCGCCAGCGCCAGCTTGGCAGGAGCGCCCACTTACAGCTGGTCTTTGATGCGCAAAATCGGTCAGGCCACGATTGGCATGTCGCTGGGCCTGTACTTCAGCCCGGAGATGGTGGCTTTGATCGCTGGCCTGTGGTGGGCCATCGGTTTGGCCATTGTGTGGTCACTGGTGATGGGCTACCTGTGTGGCCTGTGGCTGTACCGCAGCAACCACGCGCAAAACCCCGCGATGACGCGCAGCACCGCCTATTTTTCAGGGGCCATCGGTGGCGCATCGGAGATGACCCAATTGGCCGACAAAATGGGCGGACGCGCCGATTGGGTGGCATCGGCCCACAGCCTTCGGGTATTGTTGGTGACCATCACCATTCCTTTTGCCATGCAATGGGGCCACTTCAATGGGAATGTCCAGTGGCAAAACAACCCACTGCCTTTTGATCCCTTGGGCCTGGCGGCACTGGTGGCCTTGAGCGCCTTGTCGATTGCGCTGATGCTGCGCTGGCGACTGGCCAACCCCTGGTTTTTGGGCAGCTTGGCGGTGGGCATCGCTGTCACCGCCACCGGACAACGTTGGACGGCCATGCCCGGTGCCCTGTCGCAGGCGGCGCAGATGTTCATTGGCGTGAGCTTGGGCGTTCAATTCACACCTCAATTTTTGCGCACCGCGCCGCGCTGGTTGAGCGCTGTGGCCATCAGCACCATGGTCATGATGGGCTTGGCCGTGGGGTTCTCTTGGCTTTTGGCCCATGCGATAGATTTGTCCACCGCCACCTTGGTGCTGGGCACCGCACCTGGCGGCATGGCCGAGATGACCATCACGGCCAAGGTCTTGCAACTGGGGGTGCCCATTGTCACCGCCTTCCAAGTCAGCCGATTGGTGGCTATTTTGGTCCTGGTTGGACCCATTTACAGATGGTGGGTCGAGCCCAACCATCGACCCCAACCATGCGCTTGAGGCGCTGTCGCCTTGAACACCCCACCATTGAACAAGCCCTTAAACTCAACGCTTTTCAATGTTTGAACAAGGAAAGCCATGATCACCAACCCCTCCGGCCTGCAATACACCGATGACCATGTGGGCGAAGGCGCCCAGGCCAAATCGGGCGATGATGTCACGGTGCACTACAGTGGTTGGTTGTATGCCGATGGCCAGCGTGGGGCCAAATTTGACTCGAGCAAAGACCGCAATGACCCGTTTCAGTTCTCGCTCGGCGAAGGGATGGTGATCCGCGGCTGGGACGAAGGTGTGGCCGGCATGCACGTTGGTGGCAAACGCACCTTGCGTATACCGCCCGACATGGGCTACGGTGCGCGCGGCGCTGGCAGGGTCATACCGCCCCATGCCACCTTGGAGTTTGAGGTGGAGTTGCTCGCCATCGCTTGATGGTTTAGCCCTTGCTGCGGTTCACTGGGGCCGTCTCCAAGGGCCTGGGGTGCGCTTTGGCCTGCGCCAATGCGGCCCTGCTTGAAAAAGGGTTTTGCGCCCCCATATAAACAATATCCATTTGATTGAATTCGTTTTATTGCGAGATTGAACATGTCAGACCCCCAGCCCCACCCGGCCACAACGGCGCCGCCTTCGCCCCCCGCTGCGGACGAGGTCTTGGCAGCCCACCCGGCCCAACCTCCTTTGCCAGAAAGCCCAGTGGAAGACCCCCTGAACGTCTTGCAAGCCGAACTGGCCTTGCTCAAAAGCCAAAACACCGACTTGGCCGACCAGTTCCTGCGCGCCAAGGCGGAGGCAGAAAACGCCCGCCGCCGTGCCGAGGAAGAGGTCTCCAAAGCCCGCAAATACGCGGTCGAGTCGTTTGCCGAGAGCTTGCTGCCTGTGGCCGACAGCCTCACCGCAGGTTTGGCCATCGCCGACGCCACTTCCGAGCAACTGCGCGAAGGCTCTGAGGCCACGCTGCGCCAGCTTAAAAGCGCTTTGGAGCGCCACAAAGTCCTTGAAATCAACCCCGAATCGGGTGCCAAATTCGACCCGCACCAGCACCAAGCCATCTCGGTGGTGCCCGCCGAGCAAGAGGCCAACACCGTCGTCAAGGTGCTGCAAAAAGGTTATTTGATCGCCGAACGGGTGCTTCGGCCGGCCTTGGTCACTGTGACCGCGCCCAAGTAATCCACCATCTGGACCCTTGAAATCCACCGACTTATCCACAGTTGATCAACATCGTTACACACCGACCGGAGCCACGGCCCAACGGTCCCACTGGAGAAAAAAATGGGAAGAATCATTGGCATTGACCTGGGTACCACCAACTCATGCGTGGCCATCATGGAAGGCAACTCCACCAAGGTGATCGAAAACGCCGAAGGTGCGCGCACCACACCGTCGATCATCGCTTACCAAGAAGACGGCGAAATTTTGGTGGGTGCATCGGCCAAACGCCAAGCGGTCACCAACCCCCGCAACACCTTGTACGCCGTCAAGCGCCTGATTGGCCGCAAATATGACGAAAAAGAGGTGCAAAAAGACATCGACCTGATGCCCTACACCATCGCCAAGGCCGACAACGGCGACGCCTGGGTGGAAGTGCGCGGCAACAAATTGGCCCCCCCCCAAATCAGCGCTGAAATTTTGCGCAAGATGAAGAAAACCGCCGAGGACTATCTGGGAGAAAATGTGACCGAAGCGGTCATCACGGTGCCGGCTTATTTCAACGACGCACAGCGCCAGGCCACCAAAGATGCGGGTCGCATCGCGGGCCTGGACGTCAAGCGCATCATCAACGAGCCCACTGCGGCGGCGCTGGCTTTTGGCTTGGACAAGACCGAAAAAGGCGACCGCAAAATTGCCGTTTATGACCTGGGTGGCGGCACCTTTGACGTGTCCATCATTGAAATCGCCGATGTCGACGGCGAAAAACAATTTGAAGTGCTGTCCACCAATGGTGACACCTTCTTAGGTGGTGAAGACTTCGATCAACGCATCATCGACTTCATCATTGCCGAGTTCAAAAAGGACCAGGGTGTTGACTTGTCCAAAGATGTGCTTGCCTTGCAACGCCTCAAAGAGTCGGCTGAAAAAGCCAAGATCGAACTGTCATCATCGGCCAGCACCGATGTCAACCTGCCCTACATCACCGCCGACGCCACTGGCCCGAAACACCTGAATGTCAAACTGACCCGCGCCAAGTTGGAGAGCCTGGTGGACGAACTCATCGAGCGCACCATCGCCCCTTGCCGCACCGCCATCAAAGACGCTGGCGTGTCGGTGAGCGAGATCGACGAT
>RFNL01000235.1 GCA_009927195.1 Betaproteobacteria bacterium
TGTGGACGCATCGGCTTATGACATCGTTTATGTGTACGCCGATGTGATGCGACGGGCCGGTGTGACCGGCGACCCCGCCAAGCTCAAGGCCGAGCGTTTGGCCATCCGCGATAGCCTGATGGCCACCAATCTCGATGGTGTGGTGGGCAAGGTCTGCTTCAGCAAAGACCACGACTCAGAGTTGTCGGCCTACATCATCCGCATCAAAAACGGACAGCGCACCCTGCTCGACGCACACGCGCCCGACCGTTGCATGTGATGGTCGCGACCCGTTGGAAGGCCCACTCAGCCGATGTGGCCGTGGTGGTTTTCCAGATACCAACTGGAGATTTCTTCGCGGGTGGTCCACCACACATCGGGGTGGCCCATGGCGTGCGCCAAAAACTCGCGAAAACAAGGCATGCGGTGGGGGTGGCCCGACACATGGGGGTGCAAGCCGATGCTCATGATGCGGCCTGACTCGGCGCTTTCGCGGTACAACTCATCAAACTGGTCTTTGAGCATGCGCGCCGCATCCCAGGTGGACATGGCACGGCGGTGGAAAAAGGTGAAGTCGTTGAGTTCTATGGTGTAGGGCACATTGACGATGGGGCCCGATGGCGTGCTGATCAGGTAGGGCTGTTCATCGTTCATGTAGTCACAGAAAAACTGCATGCCTTGCTCGGCCAGCAGATCGGGTGTGTTGGGTGTGCTGCGCAATGAGGACGACAACCAGCCCTTGGCCTTGCGGCCCACGGCTTTTTCGTACACCGCCAAGGTGGCGGCGATGAGTTGGCGCTCTTTCTCGATGTCAAAGGTGTATCGGGTCAACAGTTCGCCTTGTTCGTAGTTGTGGGCCACGATCTCCCAATGGCGCTCGTTGGCATAGGCCACGATCTCGGGGCGCTCGAGCGCGGTTTTGGCGTTGATGGTGATGCCCAATCGCGCACCCATGTCATCAAACAGCTTGAACATGCGCCACACGCCCACCCGCTGACCGTACTCGCGCCAGGTGAAGTTGGGAAAGTCCGCCACATTGCCGGGCAGGGCATCGGGCAGCATGGGCGGGCCACCGGCGTAATAAGGCTCCGTGGTGTCTTTGGTCAAGTCCCAGTATTCGCAATTCATGGTGATGATGACCGCCAGTTTTTTGCCATTGGGCCAGCGCAGGGGTTTTCGGTGGATCATCGGGGACCAGGGATAGTGCATGCAAAACTCCTTTTAAACTCGGGTGGAAGTGGCGGGGCCCGCTGGGCCGCCGTGTGAAAACAAACCAGCAGGGCGAGGGGTCGCCCATGAACCAAGGGCATCCTCATGAAAACGCAACAACTGGGGCATTTCACCATCGATCGGGTCACCGAGTTCGAAGGCTCCTTTGCGCCGCTGAAAAACATTTTGCCCAGCATCACGCAAGCCGACATCGATGCCCACGCCAGTTGGCTCAAGCCTTGGTATGTGGATGCACAAGACCGGGCCATCATGTCGTTCCACAGCTATCTGATCAACACGGGTAAGCACCGCATTTTGGTCGATGCCTGTGTGGGCAACGACAAAGAACGGGTGCACCGACCGGGTTGGCACCACGCGCAGTTTCCTTATCTGCAATCGCTGGCGCAAGCGGGGGCTTCGCCAGCAGACATTGACTTTGTCTGCTGCACCCACATGCATGCCGACCATGTGGGTTGGAACACGCGCTTGCAAAATGGGCAATGGGTGCCCACCTTCCCCAATGCCCGTTATGTGTTTGCGCAAACCGAATACAGCCATTGGGAGAAAACCCACCGCGAAGCCCTGGCCAATGGTGAGCCTGCGCCCAACCATGGCTCGTTTGCCGACAGTGTGTTGCCGGTGGTGGATGCGGGTCGCGCCCTGATGGTCCAAGATGACTTCGAATTCGAGCCCGGCCTGTACCTCGGTGCGGCCCACGGCCATACCCCGGGCAACTGCGTGCTCCATGCCCACAGCCAGGGGCGGCGGGCGGTGTTCAGCGGCGACATCTTGCACACGCCCGCCCAACTGATCAACACCGATTGGTCGTCGCATTTTTGTTTTGACCCCAAGGCTTCGGCCCAGGTGCGCAAAGACCTGGTGCATGCCATTGCCGACACCGATACCTTGCTGTTGACCGGGCACTTTCCCACCCCGGTGGCGGGCCGCGTGGTCAGCCATGGTGACCACTTCCGATTTGCCGGCGCAGAGCGGCCTGCGGTTTGAAACGGTTTGGCCCCTCACAGCAGGCCCAGCATGATTTGGCTGTTCTCCACCATCGCCTTGGGGCGGGTGGAGATGATGTGGGTCTGGGTGCGCATTTTGGCCAATAAGGGGTCGCGAGCGCGCAAGGCCTCAATGATTTCCAGGTGTTGCTGATTGGAGCGGCGCACCGACACCTCGCCAGGCCAGTTGTGGTTTTTCATTTGTACCAAGGGCAGTTCAATCAGCGGTTTGGCCAAAGCGTTCAGGCGCACCGAGCCGCTGGCGCGCAGCATCACGCCATGAAACTGGTTGTTGCTGGCCTGGAACTGGGCAAACAAGGCTTCGTTGTCCATTTCGGCCAGCAGCAGGTCTTCGATGTGGGCGCAGATGTGGGCCAATTCCTCAATGTCTTCGGGCTTGGCATGCAAAGCGGCCAAGGCGCTGGCATGGCCTTCCAAGGTGGCGCGCAGCTGAAAAATTTCTTCAATTTCGGCCATCGATAACTCGGCCACAAAAGTGCCACGGTTGGGCTCGCTGCGCACCAGGCCATCGGAGGCCAAGCGGCGCAGGCTGTCGCGCACCGAGGTGCGGGAGACACCCACGCGATGCGCCAGTTCCTCTTCGATCATGCGCTGCCCGGGCTGATACGCACCGGCCAAGATCAGGCTGCGGATGGATTGATAGGCGAGATCGCTGGCGCGGGTCATGGGGCAAGGAATGTTGGCGCAATTGTGTACAAGTTTGCCGAAAAAAAGACTTTCACGCATCAATTTAAGGGTAAACACCCGCTTAAATAACCATTAATCCGAGGAAATAGCGGGGATTTGGATGAAGAATTCGAATAGGTTGGCTTGATTGTGTACATTTTCGGCCTTATCCACCCTGAAAAGAGGTTTCCCTTGAGTCAAGCACATGTGATGATTTCCGGCGCTGGCCCGGTTGGCATGGTCAGCGCCTTGGTGTTGGCCCGCGCGGGCGTGAAGGTCACCTTGGCCGAAGCGGCGCCTGCCCTGAGTTTGGATTTGCGCGCATCCACCTTTCACCCCCCCACCTTGGACATGCTGGCCCCATTGGGCCTGACCGATGAGTTGATTGCGCAAGGCTTGGTCGCCCGCTACACCCAGCAGCGCGATCGGCAAGAGGGTTTGATCGCCGAGTTCGACATGGCGTTGATCAAGGGCGACACCGATCACCCTTACCGCTTGCAGTGTGAGCAGTGGAAGCTCACTCAGTTGATCAAAAACCAACTCGACAAAATGCCCCACGTCACCATGCACCTCAACACCAAGGTGGAAGGCGTTGAGCAAACCGCCGATGGCGTGGCCACCCGCTTGAGCACCGATGGCCAGGCGCACACGGTGCACAGCGACTATTTGATCGGGGCCGATGGCGCATGGAGCGCAGTGCGCAAGAGCCAAAACATTGAGTTTGAAGGCTTTACCTATCCAGAGCGTTTTTTGGTGGTCTCCACCGACTTTGAGTATGCCGATCACCTGCCCAAGCTGTCTTATGTCAATTACTGTTCAGACCCCAAAGAGTGGTGCGTGTTGCTGCGCGTGCCTACCTTGTGGCGTGTGCTGTTTCCCACCAAAGTGGAAGAAACAGACGACGAGGTCATGGGTGACGAGTCGGTGCAGCGCCGCTTGCAAGGTCTGTTGCCCCAGCCCGTTCCCTACCAAACCGTGCACCGCACCCTGTACAAAGTGCATCAGCGTGTCGCGAAAAACTTCCGCCATGGCCGCGTATTATTGGCTGGCGACTCGGCCCACATCAACAATCCCCTGGGCGGCATGGGCATGAACGGGGGTGTGCATGATGCGATGAACCTGTGCCACAAACTGCTGGGCGTGATCCAGCAGGGCCAAAGCACCGATGTGCTCGACCGCTACGAACGCCAACGCCGCAGCATTGCCATCGAGTACATCAATGCCAATACCGCGCGCAATAAAAAAGAAATCGAAGAGCGTGACCCGGTGGCGCGCCAAAAAACCCAAGACGAGTTGCGAGCGATTGCCAGCGACCCCAAGGCGGCCAAGGCTTATATTCGCAAAACGTCCATGTTGGACGCGCTAGAGCGCGCAGAGGCCATTGCATGAGCACCATTGACCAAGGCATATCCACCATCAGCGGCAAAGAACGCCGCGCCCAGTTGCGCGCCAAAATCAAAAAAGGCGAGTTGGTCATCGCCCCAGGCGTGTTCGAGATGATTTCGGCCAAGGTGGCCGACCGCATGGGCTTTGATGCCTTGTACATGACCGGCTACGGCACTGTGGCCTCTTATTTGGGCTTGCCCGATGCGGGCATCGCCACCTACAGCGACATGGTCAACCGCGTGACGCAATTTGCCAGCATCACCGTCACCCCCATGATTTGCGATGGCGATACCGGTTATGGCGGCTTGCTCAATGTCATGCACACGGTGCGTGGCTATGAAATGGCCGGGGCCTGCGCGATCCAACTCGAGGACCAGGAATTCCCCAAAAAATGCGGCCACGTGTTGGGTCGACGGGTGGTGCCGGCCCAGGACATGGCGGCCAAAATCCGTGTGGCGGTGCAAACCCGCAGCGATCCCAATTTCTTGATCATCGCCCGCACCGATGCGCGCACCACCCATGGTTTGGACGAGGCCTTGCGCCGCGCCGAGTTGTATGCCAAGGCCGGTGCCGACCTGCTGTTTGTGGAAAGCCCCGAATCCGTGGAAGAAATGGAGCGCATTGGCCGCAGTTTTGATTTGCCCTTGGTGGCCAATATGGTCGAGGGGGGGCGCACACCGGTGTTGCCTTTCGAGCAACTCAAATCGATTGGCTATGGCCTGGCAATTTTTCCGGCCACCGCCTTTTTGGCCGCAGGGGCTGCCTTTGAAAGCGTCTACAGCACTTTGAAGCACGACCGCTCGACCACCCAGGTCCAGACCCCTTTGTATGAGTTCCAAAAATTCTCTTCGCTGATGGGGTTTGATTGGGTGTCGGCCTTTGACAAAACCCATGCATCCAACGAATAAAGGGGTGGGCATGAACCGCGATGAAATTTACCAGCACCAAGGGCTGGGTGGCACTTCGGGCATTGGTCAGCGCTGTGGCTTGATCCTGGTGGACTTTGTCAACGGTTTTGTGGACATCGATCAGCTGGGTGGACCGCACATTGAGGCCGCGGCCAACGCCACCGTGCCTTTGCTGGCTGCGTTTCGTGCCAAAAGATTGCCGGTGGCCCACACCCGTGTGGTGTTTGAAGACGATGGGTCCAACTTCAATGTGTTTGCCCTGCGCGTCAAACCTTTGCAAAAGCTCACCGAGACCGCGCCGGGCTCGCAAATCGTGCCGCAGTTGCAACCGGTGGCGGGTGAATGGGTGGTGCGAAAGCAAACCGC
>RFNL01000451.1 GCA_009927195.1 Betaproteobacteria bacterium
CTACAACCTGCAATGGACGGAGGAACTCAAATATGGTGATGTTTATTTGCAAAACGAAAAAGAGCAATCGGCTTATAACTTTGAGCACAGCGATGTAAATTTCTTGTTCACAGCATTTACCGCGCATGAAAAGCAAGCGCAATACTTGATGGAACAACAACTCGCCCTGCCCGCATACGAGCAAGTGCTCAAGGCCGCGCACACCTTTAACTTGCTAGATGCGCGTGGCGCCATCAGCGTCACCGAGCGTGCCGCCTACATTGGCCGCATCCGCAACTTGGCCAAAAGTGTGGCCCAAAGTTATTTCGACAGCCGTGAGCGCTTGGGTTTTCCCATGGCACCGCGCGAATGGGTGGACCCATTGAACCAAACGGCAGCATAACGATGGCGCTCACACCCGGTCAGCAAGCCCCCTTGCTCGTCGAACTGTTGGTCGAGGAACTTCCTCCCAAGGCTTTGCCCCAGTTGGGTCAATCATTCGCGCAAACGGTGTTGACCCAACTACAAGCCCAAGGTCTGGTGGAGGCCTCAGCCATGGCCAAGACGTACGCCTCGCCACGCCGACTGGCCGTGTACATTGCGGGCGTGCTGGGGCAGGCGCCAGCGCGCCAGCTGCAGCACAAAATCATGCCGGTTTCGGTCGGTTTGGATGCGCATGGCCAAGCCACCACCGCCTTGTTGAAAAAACTCGCTGCCCTTGGCGTGGCTTGCGACATGGTGGGCCAACTTCAACGGGTGAACGACGGCAAAACCGAGGTATTGGTGTTGGACCAAACCGTCGTTGGCGTGGAACTCGCCCCAGGCCTGCAACAGGCCATTGACCAAGCTTTGGCCAAACTGCCCATTCCCAAGATGATGAGTTACCAATTGGAGCGCGGCTGTGCGCTACCTGGATGGACCAGCGTCAGCTTTGTGCGACCCGCCCATGGCTTGGTGGCCTTGCATGGCGATCAGGTGATCCCGGTGCAGGCCTTGGGCCTGCAAGCGGGACGAGACACCCAAGGGCATCGGTTTGAAGCAACCTGTCAGCCTGTTCACATTGCCCATGCCGATGCATATGCCGACACATTGCGCCAAGATGGTGCGGTCATCGCTGATTTTGAGCAACGCCGCGATGATATTTTGCGACAACTCCAGGCGGCTGCGTCCCATGTGGGCGGTGGTGTGCGACCCATCGAAGACGCAGACTTGCTCAACGAAGTGACCGCATTGGTCGAGCGCCCCCATGTGCTGATTTGCACGTTTGAAAAACAATTTCTAGAAGTGCCTCAAGAGTGCCTGATTCTCACCATGAAGGCCAATCAAAAATACTTTCCTTTGCTCGATGCCACTGGCAAGCTCACCCATCAGTTTTTGGTCGTCAGTAACATCCGGCCCGATGATGCTTCGGCGGTGATTGGTGGCAACGAACGCGTGGTTCGCCCTCGCTTGGCCGATGCCAAATTTTTCTTCGATCAGGATCGCAAAAAAACCTTGGCGTCACGCATCGCGGGTTTGGACAAGGTGGTCTACCACAACAAGCTGGGTACCCAAGGCGAGCGCACGCAACGCGTTTGTGCCATTGCCCACGCGATGGGCTTGCAAATCGGCGGCATGGCGCTGGCCGAACAGGCTGCCTTGGCGGCCCGATTGGCCAAAGCCGATTTGCTCACCGACATGGTGGGCGAGTTCCCAGAACTGCAAGGCATCATGGGCCAGTACTATGCCCGCCACGACGGTCACAGCGAAACCACCGCCCAAGCCATTGCGGACCACTACAAACCGCGCTTTGCCGGAGACGAGTTACCGACACAAGATGTGGGACTGGTCGTGGCCTTGGCCGATAAATTGGAAACCCTGGTCGGTATGTTTGGCATCGGCAACCTGCCCACCGGTGACAAAGATCCATTCGCCTTGCGTCGGCACGCATTGGGCGTGATCCGCATGCTGATAGAAAAAAATCTGGCGCTCGAAATTAACCCACTGATCAATATAACTTTCGCAACTTTTCATTCAAAGTTGGAGAAGTCGCAAGACTTTGTGCGAGAGGAGTTGGGGAGATTTTTGTGGGAGCGGATGTTGGTGTTGTACAAGGACGAAGGACCAAATATTTCTGCAGTCTTATATGCCGAAGACCTGCGCTTTTGGTCTGAGATCCCCCGGCGGCTGTCCGCCGTGCGCGCCTTTGCCGCCCTGCCCGAAAGCTCCGCCCTGGCTGCAGCCAACAAGCGCATCGGCAATATCCTCAAGAAAGCCGGTGAGGTGAGTGCCCATGTCAACCCGGCTTTGTTTTGCGAAGCGGTCGAGAAAAACCTCTACCAAGCCATGCAAACTTTGCTGCCCCAATCGCAAGCCCAGTTCAATGACGGCGACTACGCGGCATCTTTGCAAACACTGGCGGCGCTGCGCGCTCCGGTCGATGCTTTTTTTGAGGGGGTCATGGTCAATGCCGAAGCCATGGATTTGCGTTTGAACCGCCACGGTCTGCTCAAAATGCTGCATGTGGCCATGAACCGAGTGGCCGATCTGTCGCGCTTGGCAGCCTGATGCCCCCACCTCTGGATTTCACATGAGCATCAAACTCGTCATTCTGGATCGCGATGGCACCATCAACCAAGACAGAGACGATTACGTCAAGTCCCCGCAAGAGTGGGTACCCCTGCCCGGCGCATTGGAAGCCATTGCCCGGCTCAACCACGCTGGCTGGCATGTGGTGGTGGTCAGCAACCAATCGGGCCTGGGTCGGGGCTTGTTCGATATGGCCACGCTCAATGCCATGCATGCCAAGATGAACAAACTGCTGGCCGGTGTTGGCGGGCGCATTGATGCGGTTTTCTTTTGTCCCCATGGTCCTGAAGACCAATGCCAATGCCGCAAGCCATTGCCAGGCTTATTTGAGCAAATCGGTGAGCGCCTGGGCCTCGACTTGCAAGGCACCCATGTGGTGGGAGACAGCTTGCGCGACCTGCAAGCCGGTGTCCAAGTCGGTTGTGTGCCGCACTTGGTTCACACTGGCAAAGGGGCCGCTTTGCGTGGCATGGCTTTGCCAGAAGGTTTCCCCTCCCAGACGCACACCCATGCCGATCTGGCCGCATTTGTGGATTGGCTGCTCGACGATGCACCCAAGCCTGCCGCAGCCCGATAGACCATGGCCTTTGTCAGATCGTTGATTCATGCGCTGTGGATGCTGATCACCGTCGTGCCCTACGCTGGTCACATTTTGGGTTTGGCCGCTTTGGGCGTGCGGGGGGATCGCTTGTACTGGATCGCCGCTGCTTGGTTGCGCCAATGCATCACTTCGGCCCGCTGGTTGCTGGGTATCCACTACCGCATCCAAGGCGAACATCATCTGCCTGTGGGGCAAACCAGCCCAGCGGTATTGCTGGTCAAACACCAGTCAACTTACGAAACCTTTTTGTTCCCTGCCATCATGCCGCACCCCTTGGCCTATGTGTTTAAAAAAGAACTCTTGCGTGTGCCGTTTTTTGGCTGGGCCATGTCGCGCTTGGACATGATCCACATTGACCGCAGTCAGCGTGCTCAAGCGTTCAACAAAGTGGTGTTTCAGGGCCAGGAACTGTTGGCGCGCGGAATTTGGGTCATCATGTTTCCCGAAGGCACGCGCATCGAACGAGGTGAGCAAGGGCAATATAAATCTGGTGGCACCCGCTTGGCCATTGCCACTGGCGCACCTGTGATTCCGATAGCCGTTACCTCTGCCAAATGCTGGCCGCGCAAAGCCTTCGTCAAGCGGCCCGGTTGGGTTGATGTGTCCATTGGCCCGCCCATTTCTTCCCAGGGGCGCGAGCCCGAAGAAATGATGGCCCAGGTACAAGCCTGGATAGAGGCTGAAATGCGGCGCCTCGACCCCGATGCTTATGACTGAGCCCGCCGCATGAAATCCTTGGTGCAATTGGCACTCGATCTGTTCGATCCGCCCGCGCCCCCGCGTCATTTGAATGCAGACCCCGGACCGGCGTTACCCTTGAGCGAGGCCATGGCCCCGGCCCAGTTTGCACACCCCGCGGCCAACCGCAGCATCTTGTTGCGTCACTCCAGGGTGGCCTATCACTTCAAACGCGCCAAGCGGCGCACCATTGGCATGGTGGTGGGGCCGGACGGTTTGGTGGTCAGCGCTCCGCGCTGGGTGGGCTTGACCGAGGTGGAGGCCGCCTTGCACGAGAAGGGCGATTGGATTGTGCGCAAACTCGATGAAATGCGCGACCGCAACCAACGCATGGCCCAGCAACACATGGTGTGGCGCGAGGGCAGCAGCCTGCCTTTTTTGGGCGAGCCCATGGTTTTAATGCTCGACCCCCGACACCAGTTTCAAGAAGCCGGTGCCTGTTTTCATCCGCGTGACCCGGGCAACCCCGCCGATGCCGTGCACCGCCTGAGCCTGGGCTTGCCGCAACATGCCGATGCCGCGCAAATCCGCGATGCGGTTCAGGCCTGGTTGATGCGCCAAGCCAAGCGCATCTTCACCGAGCGCCTGGACCACTTCGCGCCTCGTTTGAATGTGCAATGGCGCCGGCTGTCTTTGAGCAGTGCCAGCACCCGCTGGGGCACGGCCAGCGCCGATGGGGCCATCCGCTTGAATTGGCGCTTGGTGCATTTCAAAATGGATGTGATCGACTATGTGGTCGCACACGAACTCAGCCACTTGCGGGTGATGAACCACAGCCCGCAATTTTGGGAAACCGTGGGCACAGTGGTGCCCGACTATGCCCAGCGGCGGCGCATGCTCAAAGACGACTTGTTGCCGCGCTGGTGAAGCGCCACACACCGTTCGCGTCTTGCAAGCGTTTCAACCGACCGGCATGCCACAGGCAATGCAAATGCGCCACTGCCTCGCCCATGGCAAACGTGGTCTGGTGCAGGTCCAGCGGGCGGTTGAACAACACGGGCAACACATCATGGGCACAACATGGTTTTTCGCTACAGGCTTGCTGCACGGCTTCCAACCGATCGCGGTGATGCTCGTGCAACTGCGCAATGCGTTCATGCAAACCGACAAAGGGCTTGCCATGGGAGGGCAGTGTGAGGGTGTCGGCGGGCAGCGGTTTGAACTTGTCGATCGAATCCAAAAACAAGCGCAGGTTATCGGCTTGCGGCTCCGTGTCGTACACGCTCACATTGGTGGAAATGCGCGGCAGAACCATATCGCCACTGATGAGCAATCCCTGGTCGGCCTGATACAGAGCCATGTGTTCGGGCGCATGCCCGTAGCCGCTGATGCATTGCCAGGTGCGGCCATCGATCAGCAACTTCTGGCCATCTTGCAAGCGGTGGAAATGGCTGGGCACCTTGGGCACCATGTCCGCGTAGTAGGTCGACCGCGCGCGTACCTGGTCCAATGATGCCGGGTCGTGCAATCCATGGCTTTGGAAAAAAAAGGCCGCTCCCTCACCACCAAAGCTGTCCAGGTGCATGGTGGCCAACTGTGCGGCCTGGTAATCGGTGAAGCTGATCCACAACTCGGCCTTCCATTGGTCGCACAACCAATGGCCCAGGCCCAGGTGGTCGGGGTGCATGTGGGTCACGATCACCCGCCACAGGGGAGCGCCTTGCAGGTGTTTGTCCAGCACGGCTTGCCACTGTTGGCGCGTCAATGGGTTGTCGATGCCGCAGTCCACCGCCGACCACCCCACCACGCCATCTCGCTCATCTCGAAGCATCCACAGATTGATGTGGTCCAGCGCAAACGGCAGGCCCATGCGCAGCCAAACACACCGGGTGCCACCTCTAAAGTGTCACCCGGGGCGGGCAGTTGGTCGCCCAATGGGTATTGGAGTCGGCGTTCTAGGGGTGACATGGCAGAATTCATGGATAATTGACGTTTACGTAAACGTCATGGGTATTGTAGGCGGCGACACGGGTGTCGTCGCCTTTGCCCTGTCACACAGGGGCCACACAAGAAGCACGCGCCAATGGCAAACACTTACAGCATCAGTGATCTGGCCAAGGAGTTCGACCTGACCACCCGGGCCATGCGGTTTTATGAAGACTTGGGCTTGCTCCAACCCATGCGCACCGGCCCTGGCGGGCGCAACCGCACCTACACCACGCGCGACCGCACCCGGCTGCGCCTGACGCTGCGGGCCAAACGCTTGGGATTGTCACTCACCGAGGCGCGCGACTTGATCGACATGTATGACAGCCCGCGCGACACCGTGCCTCAATTGGAAAAATTCCTATTGATCCTGGCCGAACACCGGCAACAGTTGGAGACACAGTTGGCTGAAATCGAGGTCAATCTCGACGAAGTCAAGGCGCACGAAAAAGAGGCCCGTGCATTGCTCAACAAACACCGCAACAAGGCCAAACCATGACCCCCGATGACATCGCCCATGCCCGTGTCAAAGACAGCTTTATGCGCCAAGGCATGCTGCGGCACTTGGGCGTTGAATTGTTGCAAGCCAGGCTTGGCTGGGTCGAGTTGCGCTTGCCCTATTCGGACTTGGTGACCCAGCAACAAGGCGGTTTCCACGGGGGGGCTATGGGGGCTTTGGCCGATGTGGCCGCCGGTTACGCCGGTTTGACCGTGGCACCGCAAGGCAGCGAGGTGGCCACCATCGAATACAAAATCAATTTTTTGGCGGCCTTTCAAGGCGGGCATTTGCACGCCACCGGCCAGGTGGTGCGGGCCGGCAAGCGCATCATAGTCACCACAGCCATGGTCACTCACCATGCCCCGGATGGGCCGGTACGAGACTGCGCCCTGATGCAGCAAACACTGGCTTGTGTGGCCAAAACCTATTGATGCCGCCATGCGCACCAAGAACCCGACATTGCACAACAAGACAATCACATGAGCAAAAACCTGGATGAACTGTTTGACCGCAACCGCCAATGGGCGGCCGACACGGAGGTGCGCTCACCAGGCTTTTTCACCGGTTTGCTGTCTCAGCAAAAGCCCAAATACATGTGGATCGGTTGTGCCGATAGCCGTGTTCCGGCCAATGAATTGGTCGATTTGTTGCCAGGCGAATTGTTTGTGCACCGCAATGTGGCCAATTTGCTGGTGCATTCCGACCTGAATGCCTTGAGTGTCATTCAATACGCGGTCGACGTTTTGGGTGTGCAACACATCATAGTCGTTGGCCACAGCAATTGCGGTGGCATCCGCGCGGCCATGCACAACCAGCGTGCGGGCTTGGTCGACAACTGGTTGCGCCATGTGCAAGATGTGCGCGATACCCAGGCCAGTTTTCTCATGGGTTTGCACGAAAGCCTGCGGGTCGATGCCTTGGTCGAACTCAATGTGCTCGAGCAAGCGCGCAACGTGTGCCACACCACCGTGGTCAATGATGCGTGGCAACGCGGTCAAAGTTTGGTGGTGCATGGCTGGGTGTATGGCTTGCACAATGGCTTGCTGCAAGACATGGCGGTCACGGCCGACGGCCCCGAAGAAGTGCCCCAAGCCCACGAGCGCGCATTGCGCGCCTTGCACCAGCGTTGGCATGCGCGCCACCAGGCCTTGGGCACCAGGGCTTGACGCCTGAGTTGGAGATTGATCGCCATGTTTCCCCAAAAACTCGATTCCGCTTTGGCTTACCACATTGCCAAAGCCATGATGGATGGCTTCAACCATCACTATCGTTTGTTTCGGGCCGAATCAGCGCGGGCCAAGCACCGTTTTGAAACCGCAGACTGGCATGGGCAGCAGCGTGCCCAGCGCGAACGCATCCAGTTTTATGACCTGCGGGTCAAAGAGTGTTCCTACCGACTGGAGCGCGAATTCAAAGCCCATGAGCAAGCCATGGAGGTGTGGCAACAGGTCAAGCTGCACTACATTGGCTTGTTGGTCGATCACCACCAACCCGAGCTGGCCGAGACATTCTTCAACTCGGTCACCACCAAAATACTGCACCGCAGTTATTTCCACAACGACTTCATTTTTGTGCGGCCTGCGGTCAGCACCGAATACATCGAAAGCGACGAGGCCAACGCGCAGCCCACTTACCTGTCGTGGTACCCCCAACCCGATCAACTGCGACAGGTGTTGTTGGACATGGTGCGCCATTACGGGTTGCGCTGCCCGTTTGAGAACCTGGAGCGCGACATCGATGCCGTGCATGGACGATTGCTGGACATTTTGGGCTTGGTGAAGACGCGGGCCAATTTTCAAATCCAAACCTTGTCGGGCTTGTTTTACCGCAACAAAGGCGCTTACTTGGTGGGCAAGTTCATCAATGGATTTCAAGAAGTCCCTTTTGCCCTTCCCATCTTGCACGCGCCCAACGGCCAATTGGTGATCGACGCTGTGCTCAGTGGTGAGGATGATTTGCTCATGTTGTTCAGTTTTGCGCGCGCTTATTTCATGGTCGACATGGAAGTGCCCTCGGCCTATGTGCAGTTTTTGCGCGGCATGATGCCGCGCAAACCGCGCGCCGAGTTTTACAACGCACTTGGTTTGATCAAGCAAGGCAAAACACTTTTTTACCGCGACTTTCTCTACCACCTGCGCCACAGCAGCGATGCCTTTCGAATTGCGCCGGGCATCAAGGGCATGGTCATGCTGGTGTTTGATCTGCCCTCTTTCCCCTATGTGTTCAAGGTCATCAAAGATTTTTACCCGGCCCCCAAAGACACCAGCCGGGAGCAAATCAAGGGCAAATACCTTTTGGTCAAGCATCACGACCGGGTGGGTCGCATGGCCGACACCATGGAGTACAGCAATGTGGCATTCCCCCGCGAGCGCTTCAGCGATGAATTGCTGGCCGAGATTGAACGCTACGCGCCCAGCCAGCTGGAGATCACACATAACGCGAGCACCGGCACGCAGGAAGTGGTGATCAAACACGTCTACATCGAGCGGCGCATGATCCCGCTCAACCTGTATTTGCAAGAGGCCTTTGATGCACCCCAAGACCCCCGGTCGCAGCAGCAAATGACCCACAGCGTGGTCGAGTACGGCAACGCCATCAAAGATTTGTTGGCGGCCAATATATTCCCCGGCGACATGTTGTGGAAAAACTTTGGGGTCACCCGGCACGGCAAGGTGGTGTTTTACGACTACGACGAAATCGAATACCTGACCGATTGCCATTTTCGCAGCGTGCCCGCCCCCCGAAACGAGGAAGATGAAATGTCGGGCGAAATTTGGTACCACGTGGGCCCGCGCGATGTGTTCCCGGAAACCTTTGGTCCGTTTTTACTGGGCAATCCGGCGGTGCGCGAGGTGTTCATGCAGCACCATGCCGACCTGCTCGACCCGGCTTACTGGCAAAGCCACAAAGAAAAAATCCTGGCTGGTCATGTCCACGATGTCTTTCCCTACGATGCCGACAAGCGATTGGCGCACCGGCGCACCACCACCGTTTAAAACCTCACAGGAGTCACAGATGTCTGAAACCATTGTCATCGTCAGCGCAGCCCGCACACCCATGGGCAGTTTTCAAGGCGACTTTTCCAGCCTCAGTGCGCACGACTTGGGCGGCGTGGCCATTGCGGCAGCCGTCGCCCGCGCAGGCATTGCGCCCGAGTGGGTCAGCGAAGTGCTCATGGGCAACTGCTTGATGGCCGGTCAAGGCCAGGCACCGGCGCGCCAAGCCGCTTTCAAAGGGGGCTTGCCCGCCAGTGCCGGTGCGGTCACCTTGTCCAAAATGTGCGGCTCGGGCATGCG
>RFNL01000337.1 GCA_009927195.1 Betaproteobacteria bacterium
AGCGCGGTTTTCCCCCAGCTGCGCGCCGCTGGTTGGAAGGGCCATTGGATTGACGCAGCTTCCACCCTGCGCATGAAAGACGATGCGGTCATCATCCTCGACCCGGTCAATTTACCGGTGATCCAAAACGCCCTGGCCCAGGGTGGCCTGAACTGGATCGGTGGCAATTGCACCGTGAGCTGCATGCTGATGGGCGTGGGCGCCTTGTACAAGGCCGGCTTGGTCGAGTGGATGAGCACCCAAACCTATCAAGCGGCTTCAGGTGGCGGAGCAGCTCACATGCGCGAGTTGCTGACCCAGTTTGGCAGCCTGCATGCTGAAGTGAAATCACTGCTCGACGATCCCAAAAGCGCGATTTTGGAAATCGACCGCCGAGTCATTGCCAAGCAACGCGCTATGAGCGCCGCTGAAACGCAATATTTTGGTGTCCCCTTGGGCGGCTCGCTCATCCCCTGGATCGACAAAGATTTAGGGGCGGGCAAACAAGCAGGCGACGAGTTCTGGGGCACCAGCCGTGAAGAATGGAAAGGCATGGCCGAAACCAACAAAATTCTGGGCCAAGGCCCTGGTTTTGGTGCGCCTGCTGTACCGGTGGACGGGTTTTGCGTGCGCGTGGGTGCCATGCGTTGCCACAGCCAAGCGCTGACCTTCAAGCTCAAAAAGAACCTGCCGGTGGCCGACATCGAGGCCATGATCGCGGCCGACAACCCGTGGGTCAAAGTGATCCCCAACCACCGTGAGGACAGCTTGCAGCAACTCACACCCGTGGCAGTGACGGGCACCATGACCATTCCCGTGGGCCGAATTCGCAAGTTGGCTTTTGGGCCCGATTACCTGGGCGCTTTCACCATTGGAGACCAACTGCTGTGGGGGGCCGCCGAACCTTTGCGACGAATGCTGCGCATTTTGTTGCAGAGTTGAGGAAAAAGGTAATATCTCTGGGTGTTCAATTTGGTCCGGGTTTTGTCATGATGAACAACCGATTCACCGCAGGTTTGGTGTTATCCAGCTTTTTAATGGGTTCGGTCGGCGCCATCAGCCTGGGCAACATCAGCTTGCTCTCCAAGCCAGGGGAGCGCTTGCTGGCTGAACTGGAAGTCAAAGACATCAGCCCCGTTGAAAGCAATGATTTGCAAGCTTCCCTTGCACCGCCTGAGCTGTACAACGCGGCCCGCGTCAATTTATCACCCGAGTTGGCTTTGATCAGGGCCCAACTCAAGCGCAAACCCGACGGTACCGCTGTCCTTGAATTCAGCAGCGAGCAACCGCTTACCTCACCCTCTTTGGACATGCTCATCGAGTTCCGCTGGGCCACAGGCCGACGGGTCTTCATGGGCAATGTACCCACCCAATCCACCACATCCCTTGCTGCCACAACTGCAACGACACCCCTGCCGCCTGTTCTATCACCCCCGCCAGCGACCAATGCGGCTGCACCCATGGCTCCCTCAGAGCCCGCCGCCGCGACTTCTGCCAACCCAGCCAACCCCCCGATGGCTGAAAAACCCTCTGACACGCCCTCACCTGCTGCCCCTGCGGCCAGCTTCGACAGACCCAAAAACCTGACCGTCAAGCGCGGCGACACCGCTGGCGAATTGGCCATGCGCCACAAAGACAGCCATGTGTCTTTGGACCAAATGCTGCTGGCCTTGCTGCGGGCCAACCCCGATGCTTTTGTGGACAACAATGTCAACCGTCTCAAGGCCGGTGCCGTGCTCAAACTGCCTGATGCCCAAGAGGCCCAACAAACCACCGCCAGCCAGGCCCGCCAAACCATCAAAGCCCAAGCCGCTGACTTTGCCCAATACCGAGCCAAATTGGCCGCCCTGGCCCCCAACGCCGACCTGCCCAAGGCGGGCCGAAGTGCACAGGGCAGTTTGCAAGGCCAGGTCAAAGACGGCAATGCACAACCCGGGCAGGACAAACTCACCCTGGGCAAGGCCGATACCGATGCCGCCAAAGAAGCGGACAAAGTGGCGGCCCAAAAAGAAGCTGAGCAAACCGCCGAAGAAACCCGTCAAGCCAGCCAAAACGTGGCCGACCTGAACGCTCTGGCCCAAGCCGCGAGTGGCTTGGCTGCCACGCCTGCCGATGTCAATTTACCGGCCAAAAGCACAGACAGCGTGATCGATGTCTTGGTCGAGCACCCCTGGACGCCTTATGGCGCTGCAGGCTTGGTGGTTTTGTTGGCCTTGCTGGGATGGAAACGCAGCCAACGCGCCACCCCTGATTTGGAGGAGGAAGACAAGCCCACACCCTCTGGGCATGAAACTGCCCATGATTCGGCCACAAAAAGCCCTTTTGATTTCGACTTGGAATTGGATGGCAAACCCCGATCAGATGCCCCCCCTACCCACACCTCGGAAAACGTCGCTGAGCAAGATCCCACCCACCTTGGCGATGCGCCAGCGCCCTCGGACTACGAAGTTCGGCTGAACTTGGCCGAGGAGTTGTGGGACATGGGCCAACAAAGCACCGCGCGTGCTTTGGCCGAGGAGGTGGTGCGCGAGGCCAGCGGCGACATCCAGCGCAAAGCCCAACGCTGGCTGAATCAACATCAAGACTGACCCACTTATGCGCCTGGCCTTGGGCCTGAGTTATTTGGGCCAAGCCTATGAAGGTTGGCAAAGCCAACGCTCTGGCCAAACGGTGCAAGACAAACTTGAGGAAGCGCTGAGCGCCTTTTGCCAACAAAAGGTGCAAACCGTGTGCGCCGGCCGCACCGACTCCGGTGTGCATGGGTTGATGCAAGTCGTGCACCTTGATACCGATCTGCAGCGCGACATGTCCTCCTGGGTCCGGGGTACCAACGCTTTTTTACCCGCCGACATCGCGATTCAATGGGCAAAGGAAGTACCGCCCAATTTTCACGCTCGTGCCAGCGCCACAGGGCGGCGCTATCTCTACATGGTCTTGTCGTCACCCGTGCGACCCAGCCTCGAGAGCGGCCGGGTGGGTTGGGTGTTCAGGCCCCTGCATGCGCCAGCCATGCAATCGGCAGCGCAGTGGCTATTGGGCGAACACGACTTCAGCTCTTTCAGGGCCTCAGCCTGCCAATCACCGAGCCCGATCAAAACCCTGCGCAAAATCGATATCTGCCCCTGCGCTGGCAACGACGGCCACGGCTACTGGCGATTTGAGTTTGAGGCCAATGCTTTTTTGCACCACATGATCCGCAACATCATGGGCTGTTTGTTGCAAATTGGCCAAGGCCTGCAAAATCCCTCCTGGATGCACGCGGTGCTTATGGCACGCAACCGCGATGTGGCCGCGCCCACTTTTTCGCCCGACGGGTTGTACTTTTTGGGCCCCCAGTACGGCACCGAATGGGGCTTGCCCCCAAACACCCCTGCACTTGATTGGCTGCCATGCATCCATCGCCCGTGACCACCCGCATCAAAATGTGCGGTTTTACCCGCGAAAGCGATGTGGACGCGGCGGTTGCCGCAGGGGCCGATGCCATTGGTCTGGTGCTCTATCCCCATAGCAAACGCCATGTCAGCGCCGAACGTGCAGGCCAGCTGGCACAGCGCTTGCCAGCTTTTGTCACGCCGGTGCTGTTGTTTGTC
Organism: Betaproteobacteria bacterium; assembly: GCA_009927195.1. GTDB lineage: Bacteria > Pseudomonadota > Gammaproteobacteria > Burkholderiales > Burkholderiaceae_C > Limnohabitans. The sequence goes on from RFNL01000337.1 coordinate 3,570, forward strand.
AACGCATCGGCCCAGGAGATTGAAGCCGCCACCGCTCAAGTACCAGGGGCATGGCTGCAGTTTCATGGCGACGAAACCCCACAAGAATGCGCCCTCTGGGGCCAGCGCTTGGGCCGGCGCTGGATGCGCGCCGCGCGCATTCCCTTGGGCGAAGATGCGCCCGCCTTTGACCTCGTAAAATACGCCCAACAATATTCATCAGCCCACGCCTTGCTGCTCGACGCCCATGTCGAAGGTTACGGCGGTGGCGGCAAGGCTTTCAATTGGTCACGGCTTTCAACAAACGTCAATGCTCACCTCGTTTTGTCTGGTGGACTCACACCTGCAAACGTGGCCGATGGCATGGCCCAAATGCGTCACCGGGGTCTGTCGCTCGCCGTTGATGTGAGCTCAGGCATCGAAACTTCCCCTGGCATCAAAGACCCTGAACGGATGCAGGCGTTCGCGGCGGCCGTTCGGGCCGCCGATCAAAGGTCCCAGCCAGGCGTTTAACCCCTTACAAAAATTCCCGCTTGGTCACCCAGGCTTGAACACACGTATTTGACATGTCCAGTTACCAACAACCCGACGCCAGCGGTCACTTTGGCCATTACGGTGGCAGCTTTGTCAGTGAAACCCTGACCCATGCCATTCAAGCATTGAAAGAGGCTTACGCCCAGTACCAACACGACCCGGTGTTCATCGCCGAGTTCAAAAACGAGTTGGCGCATTTTGTGGGCCGACCCTCACCCATTTATCACGCCGCCCGCATGAGCCGAGAAATGGGTGGCGCGCAAATTTTCCTCAAACGCGAGGACCTCAACCACACCGGCGCGCACAAGATCAATAACACCATCGGTCAAGCCATGCTGGCCAAACGCATGGGCAAGCCGCGCATCATTGCCGAAACCGGCGCAGGCCAACACGGTGTGGCCACCGCCACCATCTGCGCCCGCTATGGCTTGGAATGCGTGGTCTACATGGGCAGCGAGGATGTGAAACGCCAAAGCCCCAATGTCTACCGCATGAAGCTCTTGGGTGCCACGGTGGTGTCGGTGACCAGTGGCAGCCGCACCTTGAAAGACGCATTGAATGAGGCCATGCGCGACTGGGTGGCCAACGTCGATAACACCTTCTACATCATCGGCACCGTGGCGGGGCCGCACCCCTACCCGATGATGGTGCGCGACTTCCAAAGCGTGATTGGCGAGGAATGCATTGCCCAAATGCCCACCATGCACCACGGCTTGCAACCCGACGCGGTGCTGGCTTGCGTGGGCGGTGGTTCCAATGCCATGGGCATTTTTCACCCCTACATCCCGTTTGAAAACACCCGCCTCATTGGCGTGGAAGCGGCTGGCGAAGGCATGGACAGCGGCAAGCACTCGTGCTCCTTGCAACGTGGTGTACCCGGCGTGTTGCACGGCAACCGCACCTATGTGCTGCAAGACCGCAATGGTCAAATCACCGAAACCCACAGCATCAGCGCCGGCTTGGACTACCCAGGTGTCGGCCCAGAGCATGCATTTTTGAAAGACATCGGCCGCGCCGAGTATGTGGGTGTCACCGACCAAGATGCCCTGGAAGCGTTCCACTATCTGTGTCGCACCGAGGGCATCATCCCGGCGCTGGAGTCCAGCCACGCGGTGGCTCATGCGATGAAACTCGCCAAGACCATGACACCGAAACAATCCATCTTGGTCAACCTCTCAGGCCGAGGCGACAAAGACATTGGCACCGTGGCCGATTTATCCCAGGCCGATTTCTTCTGCCGCCCCAGTTGCCAAGGCCAAACCGTGAAAGGCGAGCAAGCCATTTCACTGGCCGCCTTGGCTGGGAGCCCTGCATGAGCCGCATCACGCCGACGCTGCAAGGCCTGAAAGACCAAGGACGCAAAGCCCTCATCCCCTACCTGATGGCGGGCTTTCCCAAGCCGCAAGACAGCCTCGCGTTGATGCACGCCTTGGTCGATGGCGGTGCCGACATCATCGAACTCGGTGTGCCATTCAGCGATCCGATGGCCGATGGACCCGTGATTCAACTCGCCGCTGAAGCCGCATTGCGCCACAACGTCGGCATGAGCGAGGTGCTGGACTTGGTCCGAAGCTTTCGACAAACCGACCCACACACACCCGTGGTGCTGATGGGTTATGCCAACCCGGTGGAGAGCTACAACCTGGTGCAAGGCGCAGGTCGCTTCGTGAAAGACGCGGCCGCCGCTGGCGTCGATGGGGTGTTGATCGTGGACTACCCGCCCGAGGAGTGCGTGGACTTTGCCGACGATTTGCGTGCCCACCAGATGGACCTGATTTTTTTGCTCGCCCCGACCAGCACCGAGCAACGCATGAAGCAAGTGGCTCAGATGGCCAGTGGCTATGTGTATTACGTCTCGCTCAAAGGGGTGACCGGCTCTGGTGCGCTCAACACCGACGAGGTGGAGGCCATGCTGCCACGCATACGCCAGCATGTGCACATCCCCGTGGGCGTGGGCTTTGGCATCCGCGACGCGCAAACCGCGCAAACCATTGGTCAAGTGGCCGATGCCGTGGTGATTGGCAGCAAGCTGATTCAACTGATTGAAGCTGCACCGCCAGCGCTGGCCCCTGCAAAAGCGCGCCAGTTCATGGCCGAAATTCGCCAAGCCTTGGACACGGCCTGAGGCCTCGCTTGCCATGGGCAATGCCCCTGCATAATTCGCACACGGCCGCTGGGCCCAGGAGAGAAACATGAGTTGGCTTGAAAAACTGCTGCCCCCCAAAATTCAGCAAACCGACCCGGCCGATCGCCGCAGTGTGCCCGAAGGCCTGTGGGTCAAATGCCCGAGTTGCGAGACGGTTTTGTACAAAAACGATCTGGAACAAAACCAAAATGTTTGTCCCAGTTGTGGGCATCACCACCGCATCTCAGCCCGGGCGCGACTGGATGCTTTTTTAGACCCTGAAGGGCGCTACGAGATTGGCCAGGAAGTGCTGCCAGTTGACGCGCTGAAATTCAAAGACAGCCGCAAATACCCTGAACGGCTGAAAGAAGCGCTCGAAAACACCGGTGAGACCGATGCCTTGGTGGTGATGGGCGGTTCAGTGCACAACATCAGTTTGGTGGTCGCTTGCTTTGAGTTTGACTTCATGGGCGGCTCCATGGGATCGGTGGTGGGCGAGCGTTTTGTCCGTGGGGTGCACACCGCCATCGATCAAAAAGTGCCCTATCTGTGCTTCACCGCCACCGGTGGCGCGCGCATGCAAGAGGGCTTGCTGTCGCTGATGCAAATGGCCAAAACCAATGCCGCCCTGACCCGACTGGCCCAAAAAGGCCTGCCCTACATCAGCGTGCTGACCGACCCCACCATGGGTGGTGTGTCGGCTGGCTTTGCTTTCTTGGGCGATGTGGTGATGGCCGAGCCCAAAGCCCTGATCGGTTTTGCCGGTCCTCGGGTGATCGAAAGCACCGTTCGCGTGACCTTGCCCGAGGGGTTTCAGCGGGCCGAGTTTTTGCTGCAAAAAGGGGCCATCGACATGATTTGCGACCGGCGCGAATTGCGCAAAACCGTGGCCAACACCTTGGCCATGTTGACACGCCAGCCGGCCGATGCCGTTGACTGAATTTCCACTCACCATCCCGCACCATGAGCATCCAACTGTTTGCATTTGACACGCCCAACGGGCGGAAAATTTCGGTGGCCCTTGAAGAAATGGGCCTGCCTTACCAGGTCAAGGTGGTCAACATCACCCAAGACGACCAGTTCAAACCTGAGTTTTTGACCATCAGCCCCAATAACAAAATTCCGGCGATCATTGACAACGATGGACCTGATGGGCAGCCCATCAGCGTGTTCGAGTCGGGTGCCATCTTGATTTACCTGGCCGAAAAAACCGGTCTGTTTTTACCGACCAAAGGGGCAGCGCGGGTATCGGTGATGGAGTGGTTGATGTTCCAAATGGGTGGCTTTGGGCCCATCCCAGGCCAAGTCCACCATTTCGCCGGAATCAATGACCCCAACGACCAACGCTATGGCTTAAAGCGCTTCATGGCCGAGACCCTGCGCTTATACGGTGTGATGGACAAGCGACTGTCGCAACACACATACTTTGCGGGTGACCTGTCGATTGCAGACTTTGCCATTCTTGGCTGGGTGTGGCGCCATCCGCGCCACCAGGTGGACTTGGCCCATTACCCCCATGTCAAACGCTGGTATGAAGCCATGATGGCCCGCCCGGCTGTGCAACGCGGCTTTGCAGTGGCTCTCAAATAAACCACTGCAGGCTTATCGGTAAAAGGCTTCGACCCGGCCCTTGAGTTTGAGCAACAAGGGTCTGCCCTTGCGGTCCAAGGTTTTGCCCGCGGGCACTTTGATCCAACCCTCGCTGATGCAGTACTCCTCCACATCGTGTCGCTCTTTGTCGTTGAAACGAATGCCAATGGCGTGGCCCAGCACATCGGCCGCGTAATGCGGGCTGCGCTCATCAATGCTGAGGTGATCGGGCAATTCAGGGCGGTCGGTTGCTGCGTTCATGGCCATGCCTTTCTGCGAATGGTGCGCATTGTGCTGGATTTGCAGACTCGCCCGGCACAACCGGGCCACATTGTGCAAGGCACCTAGAATCAATTGTTTGGCGCGCCGGCGCTTTGTCACAACCCAGGCTTTGCGGCCCACCTCTTTCTCCCACCCATGTCTGACACCACCCCCGACTCGGATGCCACGCAAGACGAGAACCAACTCATGGCCGAGCGCCGCGAAAAACTCAAGGTCTTGCGTCAACGCCAAGCTGCCGGTGGTGCCGTGGCATTTCCCAATGACTTCAAGCCATTGCACCACGCAGCCACTTTGCACCTCAGCCATGGTGACAAAACCCCTGAAACCCTGACTGAGCAGGGGCAAATCGCCCGCGTGGCCGGGCGCATGATGCTCAAACGTGTGATGGGCAAAGCCAGTTTTGCCACCATCCAAGACAGCAGCGGGCGCATCCAACTGTATTTGGCCCGAGATGAAATTGGCGAAAGCCTATACAACGACTTCAAACACTGGGATTTGGGCGACATTGTGGGCGCTGAAGGGCGCTTGTTCAAAACCCGAACCGGCGAGCTGTCCATCCATGTGACCTTGGTGCGGCTGCTCACCAAAAGCCTGCGGCCCATGCCCGATAAGTTCCATGGGGTGCATGACCAGGAAATCAAATACCGCCAACGCTATGTGGACATGATGACCGATGAGAATGCCCGCAAGCGTTTTGTGGCCCGCAGCAAAGCAGTCAGTGGCATCCGTGAATTCATGGTCAACCACGGCTTTTTGGAGGTGGAGACGCCCATGCTGCACCCCATTCCGGGCGGGGCCAATGCCAAACCGTTTCGCACCCACCACAATGCCTTGGATCAGGAAATGTTCTTGCGCATTGCCCCTGAGCTGTACCTCAAGCGTTTGGTGGTGGGTGGTTTTGAAAGAGTGTTTGAAATCAACCGGAACTTCCGCAACGAAGGCATTTCGGTACGCCACAACCCCGAATTCACCATGATGGAGTTTTATGCGGCCTATTGGAACTACCAAGACCTGATGCAATTCACCGAAAGCCTGGTGCGCGATGCGGCTGAAAAAGCCGTGGGCACCTTTTGCTGACCTATGACGGCAAACCCGTCGACCTGTCCAAACCCTTTGCCCGCTTGACCATTCGTGAAGCCATTCTGACCCACACCACTGTCGGCGACAACGTGGACAACGCCGACTGGTTGCGCCAAGCGCTGAAGAAAATCGGCTTGACCGAAGAAAAGCACAAGTTGTCGACCCGCAGCTTGGCGGGCCTACAGGTTTTGTACTTTGAAGAAACCGTGGAAGACAAACTGTGGGAGCCCACCTTCATTTGCGAGCACCCGGTCGAAATTTCGCCCCTGGCACGCGCCAGCGACACCCAGCCAGAGGTGACCGAGCGCTTTGAGCTCTACATCACCGGGCGAGAGTTTGGCAACGGGTTCAGCGAACTCAACGACGCCGAGGACCAGGCGGCGCGCTTTCATGCCCAAGTCGCCGCAAAAGACAGTGGTGACGACGAAGCCATGTTCTTTGACCATGATTTTGTGCGCGCCCTGGAATATGGCATGCCGCCCACCGGCGGCTGTGGCATAGGGATTGACCGCTTGATGATGTTGCTCACCGACAGTGCCAGCATCCGCGATGTGATTTTGTTCCCTGCACTGCGGCGCGAAACTTAACTCCCCCGACAGGTGCTTCAAGCACTGGTGGGTATGCGCTGACTGGGCCCATCCAGTAGATGGCGGGCCACGATTTCTTTCATGATTTCAGTGGTGCCACCATAGATGCGCTGAACCCTGGCATCGGCCCAGGCACGGGCAATCGGGTATTCGTTCATATAGCCATATCCACCGAATAACTGCACGCACCGATCAAGCACAGAAAACTGCATTTCCGTGGTCCAAAACTTGGCCACCGAAGCCGTGGCGGTATCGAGTTGACCATGCAAATGTCGCTGCAAACAATCCTTTAAAAAACTGCGCGCCACTTGAATATCGGCATAAGCTTGTGCCAAAGCATGACGAACCACTTGCTTTTCAGCCAAGGGGGCTCCAAAGGCTTGGCGCTCTTTTACATGCTCACAGGTCCAGCGCAAGCCCGATTCCATGGCACCCACTGCTGTGATGGCCACCAGCAAGCGCTCTTGCGGCAATTCGTTCATCAAATAAGCAAAGCCCTTGCCCTCTTGCCCCAACAAACAATCGGCCGGCAACCACACGTCGTCAAAAAACAGTTCAGACGTGTCTTGTGCATGCATGCCCATTTTTTCCAAATTCCGACCCCTGGAAAAACCATCGCGACTGGTATCGAGCAAAAACAAACTGACACCACGCGCGCCCAGTTCAGGTTGTGTTTTGGCCGCCACCAACACCAGGTTGGCCAATTGCCCGTTGGAAATAAATATCTTTTGGCCTTTGAGCAAATATCCGCCATTGTGGGTTGTGGCCCGGGTGCTGATGTTGGCCAAATCGCTACCGGTGCCTGGTTCGGTCATGGCAATGGCAGCAATCACTTCACCGCTGGCCATGCGCGGCAGCCAAGCCTGTTGCTGAGCTGGCGTTCCGTAGTGCAAAACATAAGGCGCGACGATTTCAGAATGCAAATAAAACAATGGACCGCTGAAACCACTGCGCGCCAACTCTTGGACCAAGACCGCACTGTGTGCAAAGTCCACCTCAGAACCACCTAATTCAGCGGGCAAACCCATGCACAACAAACCCAATTCACCGGCCTTGCGCCAAACCTCTCGTGAAACTTGGCCCTCACGCTCCCATCGGGCATGGTGGGGAGCAATTTCTTTGTCAATGAAGCGGCGCACGGTGGCTCGCAATGCCGCCAACTCTTCACCATCACCGTCATCCCAGTCCCAAGTCAAACCCATGTCGTTGCTCCGTCTCTGATAAAGAAACCTTCAATCTGCACCGTCTTGCATGGCCCAGCGCACATGGGCCGTCATGGCTTTGGCAATGGCGTTGAGCGACTTGCGCCCGTCGGCCTTGTACCAAATCGGCACATGGTTGAGTGCGCCAATCAATTGCAAGCGCAGCAAGCTTTTATCGGTGCCTCGACGCAGCGCAAGCCGTGCGATCAAGGTTTTGAATTTGTTCTCATAACTATGGCGCAATTCGATCAGGGCTTGGCGACCTTCCTTGGGAAAGTCATGGGGCTGAACCTGAATGAAAACACTGGCAAATGGTGATGCCCCCGGTAAAGTGCCCAGCATCATTTCCAAGTGATTGAGGACAGCACGCTCGAGTTGTACCACGGGCGAGGCAGAGCTGGCCAAAATTTCATCAATGGACGTGCTGACCAAACGCACGCCCTCCGTATAGACCGCCAGCAACAGATCGCTTTTGGCGGCATAGTGGTAGTAAATTGAGCCCGCAATCATGCCAGAGGCTAGCGCAATGTCACGCATGGTGGCCTGTGCATAGCCTTTGTCCCGAAACACTTGAGCAGCGGCCAGCAGCAAGTCTTGGTGCCGGTTGTGTGAGCGTGGTTTTCTGTTGTTCGCACGGCTTGAAGTGCTTTGCTTTGACAATTTTGCGTCAAATGGCAACGCTGTATTCGGTCTCATTGCGCATTTGGACCAAATGTGTCCGTCAAAGCTTGGGTGGCATTGGCAAATGATCGCGCCTGAGACATGTCAAGAATCTTTGACCATTGTTCGGCCACAAATTCAGGGGTGGTCTGCCCCTCAGGGGCGTGCACCCCAATGGATTCCATCACCTGCACGCCCGCGAAATATCCCGCTCCTGCGGCAACTATCTGTCCGCTGTGCTGACAAACCTGGCTGGCCATATAGAGCACCGCCGCACTGACTTTGTCTGGACTGGCTTGGCTCATCCATTGGGCCAAGCCCAAACCTTCGGTCATACGGGTGAGCGCCACCGGTGCAATGGTGTTGACCAAGATGCCATGGCGTGCGCCTTCATCCTTGAGTGTGTTCATCAATCCCACCAATCCCATTTTGGCGGCGGCGTAATTGCTTTGACCAAAATTGCCGTACAGACCGGCGGCCGAAGTGGTCATGACAATGCGGCCGTACTGCCGCTCTTGAAACACCGGCCACACGGCGCGGCTGCACAAAGCCGAGCCCAGCAAGTGCACACGGATCACCGCTTCAAAGTCCGCCGGGTCCATCTTGACCAATGACTTGTCGCGCAAAATGCCCGCGTTGTTGATCAACACATCGACTCGCCCAAAAGCCTTCAGCGCGGCATCGACCAGGGCTTGCGCGCCCTGTGGTGTGGCGATGTCATCAAAATTGGCCAGCGCTTTGCCGCCGGCGGCGGTGATGTCATTCACCACCTGTTGTGCCGCAGTCTGATCACCGCCTTGCCCCTGAACACTGCCGCCCAAATCGTTGACCACCACCGTCGCACCGCGCTGGGCCAGGGCCAGGGCATGGGACCTTCCCAGCCCCCCGCCTGCACCCGTGACAATGGCCACGCGCTCGTCAAATCGAATCATTTGGGACATTTGTTGTTCCTTGAAATGGGCCCCAATCAGCCCCGGTACATGGCTTCCACTTCGCCACTGTATTTGGATGCAATGCTTTCGCGGCGAATCTTCATGGTCGCGGTGACTTCGCCGTCGTCGTGGTCCAGCTCTTTGGTCAGCAAATGGAATTTGCGCACATGCTGCACTTGTGGCATGCGCCGGTTCACCGCCTCCACTTCCTGGGCCACCAACTCGCGCACCGCCGCATGCTCGGCCAGGCTTTTGAAGTTGGTGTAAGTGATGGCTTTTTCCTCCGCCCATTTGCCCACGGTCTCGCCATCGACTTGAATCAGGGCACTGACAAAGTGGCGCTTGTCAGCAACGATGATGGCCTCTTTGATGAAGCCCGAAAACTTGAGCATGTTTTCGATTTCGCTGGGCGAGATGTTCTTACCCCCGGCCGTGATCATGATGTCTTTTTTGCGGTCCACAATTTTGATTTCTTGGCCCTGGGGCAGGTCTGGCGTGGGCACCCACTGGGCGATGTCGCCGGTGTGCAGCCAGCCTTGCGCATCAATCGCCTGTGCAGTGGCTTCTGGGTTGCGGAAATAGCCCTTGAACACGGTGGGCCCGCGCAACAACAACTCACCGTCATCGGCCAAGCGCGCCTCCAAGCCGGGAATTGGGTCGCCCACCGTTCCCAAAGGCGAGCCGCTGTCGCGCTGCAAGGTGGCAATGCCCGCGGTTTCGGTCATGCCATAGCCTTCGGTGATTTGCACCCCAACGATGCGAAAAAACCGCAGCAAATCGGGCGACACGGGGGCCGCCCCCGACATGGCGCGGCGGCATTCGCGCAAGCCCAAAAAATTACACAAGGCGCGAAACACCAAGGCATACCAAAAAGCGTAATGCGCTTTTTGCGCCACCGTCCATGTGCGGCGCGGCCGATCGGCAAAGCCCTCCACTGCGGCAAAAGCTTGTTCAAACAAACAACGCTGAAACGCACTGGCCTCGCGCATTTTCAACACGATCGAGGCATGCATTTTTTCCCAGATGCGGGGCACGCCCAAAAAAATGGTCGGGGCAATTTCGCGCAAATCGCTTTGCACCGTGCGAATGGATTCGGCAAAGTTCACCACCGCACCCGACTGCATGGGCAAGGAAATGGTGAATATTTGCTCGGCCACATGGCACAA
>RFNL01000333.1 GCA_009927195.1 Betaproteobacteria bacterium
TCCGCTGGCGCACCAAGCCGATGCGGCCGTCACCCAGGGTAATTTGAATGCGCCCATGCCGGGCAAGGTCTTGTCGTTTACCGTGCAGGTCGGCCAGGTGGTGAGCGCTGGCCAGGCCCTGGCGGTGCTCGAAGCCATGAAGATGGAGCACACCATTGCGGCCCCCGGCGCCGGCAAAGTGGCTGAGTTGTTGTATGCACCGGGCGATCAGGTCAACGAGGGTGCACCCTTGCTGCGCTTGGACAGCGACACCGCATGATCATCCACGTCTACCTCACCCACACCCAACCCGCGCCATGGGTCCAAGGCTTGCAAGCGGCCTTGCCCGAGCACCAGGTGGGCCTGTGGGCCGATGGGGCTGACCCGGCCGACGCTGCGGTGGTGTGGGGCCCATCGCAGGCATTTCTGGATGCCCAACCCCGCTTGAAGGTCATCTTCAACACCGGCGCGGGAGTCGACGCCTGGTTGCCTTTGCGCTGGCCCGAACAAGCGGTATTGGTGCGCTTGGAAGATGCCGGCATGTCGGTGCAAATGGCCGAATACGTGCTGCATGCACTGGTGCGCCACTTTCGCGAACTGGATGTTTATGCCCAAGATCAAGCACTGGCCCGTTGGGCATTTCGCAAGCCCAGGCTGCGCAGCGATTTCCCGGTGGGCGTGATGGGCCTGGGCGTGCTGGGCGAGCCGGTGGCGCGTGCCTTGCACGCGTTTGACTTTCCGGTCAATGGGTGGAGCCGCAGCCCGAAAAAACTCGACGGTGTTCGCTGTTTCAGCGGCCAGGCGCAGTGGGGCGAATTTTTGGCCGCTTCGCGGGTTTTGGTCAATTTGCTGCCTCTCACGCCCCACACCGAAAACATCCTCAACCGCGCCAACTTGTCGCAATTGCAAGCAGGTGGCTATGTGATCAATGTCGCGCGTGGCGGGCACTTGGTCGATGCGGACTTGATCGATTTGCTCAACAGCGGTCACCTGGCTGGTGCCACCTTGGATGTGTTTCGCCAAGAGCCGCTGCCCGCCGATCACCCGTTTTGGCAACACCCCCAAATCACCGTCACGCCGCACACCTCGGCGCGCACCTTGCGCGATGCAACCATCGCGCAAATTGCCGCTAAGGTCAGGCTATGGTGTGCAGGCACCCCAGCGGCCCAATTGCCCGGTGCGATCGACCGCCAACGCGGCTACTGAACCCCCACAAAGGACATGCGCATGATTCCCCAACGCGTCAATTTGGTCGATGTCGGCCCACGCGACGGCTTGCAAAACGAAGCCCAAGCCCTGAGCGCGGCCACCAAGATAGAGCTGGTCCATCGCCTGCAAGCGGCGGGCTTGAAGGACATCGAGGTGACCAGTTTTGTGTCGCCCAAATGGGTGCCGCAAATGGCCGACAACGCCGAAGTGATGGCCGGCATTACCCGCCAGCCAGGGGTGCGTTATGCGGTGCTCACCCCCAATATGAAGGGCTTGGAGGCGGCCTTGTTGTCGCACCCCGACGAGGTGGTGGTGTTCGGTGCCGCCAGCGAAACCTTCAGCCACAAAAACATCAATTGCTCAATTGCCGAAAGCCTGGAGCGCTTTGCGCCGGTGGTGGCCGCGGCACGTGCGGCCGGAGTTGCCGTGCGCGGTGCCATTTCTTGTGCCGTGGGATGCCCCTTTGAAGGGACGGTGCCCGCCCAGGCGGTGGGGGAGGTGGCACGGTCCATGCGGGCCATGGGGGTGCAGCATGTGGGCGTGGCCGACACCATAGGCGTGGGCACACCGCGCCAGGTGCAGGCCGCGATGGAGGCCGCGCTGGCGCATTACCCCATCGATGCCGTGTCGGGCCACTTCCATGACACCTATGGACAGGCCTTGGCCAACACCTTGGCCGCCTTGCACATGGGGGTGTGGCAGTTCGACACTTCGGTCGCGGGCTTGGGTGGTTGCCCTTATGCCAAAGGCGCGACCGGCAATGTGGCGACCGAGGATGTGGTTTTCATGCTGCGTGGCATGGGCATCGACACCGGCATCGATTTGGATGCCTTGATCGATGCGGGTGTGTTCATCAGCCAGGCCCTGGGCCGCTCGCCGGTGTCGCGGGTGGCCACGGCCCTGCTGAAAAAGCGCGCCGCCGCATGAACACCAACGACCCGGTGTTGGCCTCGGTGCATGCCGCCCAGCGGGAGCGTGCCACCCAGGTGCTGGCCATGCCCAGCGGCCAAGCGTTGCCATCGCCTTGCGTGTCCCTGTGCCAGATGCAGGGTGAGACCGGTTGGTGTTGGGGCTGTCGGCGCAGCTTGGACGAAATTGCCCGGTGGTCCAACCTGGATGCCCAAGGTCAACGCACGGTGTGGCAGGCCATCATGCTGCGTTTGGAAGCGGCACCTCGGTAATTACCCTTGACCCGGGTGTTTATTCGCATGGTGAAAAATTTTCAAAGGGTTAACCCTTTGGTTGTAAGCAGTCTGCAAGTTCAGCGTCAGAGCCTGGCAAGCAAGCCGCCCAAGAATCCGCTACCCCTTGATCGAGGGATCTACAAATGGAGACAGATTCATGGCAAACCTAGACGCTCATCGACCCATGTCGGATGAGGAAAAGAAGGTCATCTTCGCTTCCTCGCTCGGTACCGTTTTCGAGTGGTACGACTTCTACCTTTACGGCTCACTGGCCGCCATCATTGCCAAACAGTTTTTCAGCGGTTTGGACGCCGGTTCGGCCTTCATCTTCGCGCTGTTGGCGTTTGCGGCGGGCTTCATCGTGCGTCCTTTTGGGGCCATCTTCTTTGGCCGCTTGGGCGACATGATCGGGCGCAAATACACATTCTTGGTGACGATTTTGATCATGGGCTTGTCGACCTTCATCGTCGGCATCCTGCCCAACTACGCCAGCATTGGTGTGGCCGCACCGGTCATCTTGATCGGATTGCGTTTGCTGCAAGGCCTGGCCCTGGGTGGCGAGTACGGTGGCGCTGCCACCTATGTGGCCGAGCATGCGCCGCATGGCAAACGTGGCGCATACACCGCATGGATCCAAACCACGGCCACGCTGGGTTTGTTCCTGTCACTGATGGTGATTTTGGGCACCCGCACCTGGACCGGTGAAGAAGCCTTTGCCGATTGGGGCTGGCGCGTGCCGTTCATCGTCTCCATCTTGCTGTTGGGTGTGTCGGTCTACATTCGTTTGCAGATGAACGAGTCGCCTGCGTTTGCCAAGATGAAGGCGGAAGGCAAAACCTCCAAAGCACCCTTGACCGAATCGTTCGGTCAATGGAAAAACCTCAAGATCGTGATCTTGGCACTGATCGGCCTGACCGCTGGCCAGGCCGTGGTTTGGTATTCGGGTCAGTTTTATGCCCTGTTCTTCCTGACCCAGTCGCTCAAGATCGATGGTGCAACCGCCAACCTGTTTGTGGCGGCCTCGTTGATCATTGGCACACCGTTCTTCATCGTTTTTGGCGCGCTGTCGGACAAGGTTGGCCGCAAGCCCATCATCATGGCTGGTTGTTTGTTGGCCGTGGTGACCTACTTCCCCGTGTTCCAAGCGTTGACCAAAGCCGCCAACCCTGATTTGTATGCCGCCCAGCAAAAAAGCCAGGTGGTGGTGGTGGCCGACCCGAGCGAATGCTCGTTCCAGTTCAACCCCACGGGTACGGTCAAGTTCACCTCCTCTTGTGATGTGGCCAAGCAGCGTCTGGCCGCTGGTTCGGTGAGTTACAACACTGAAGCCGCGCCCAAGGGCACGCCTGCGGTCATCAAGGTGGGCGACAAGTCCATCAATGTGTTCCCCACGGCCGAAGAAATCGCTGCGGCCAAAGCCGCTGCCGAGACCAAGCTGGAAGGCCTCAAGGCCGCCAGCCCGGTGGACGAAAAAGCCGTGGCGGCCGCTGAAACCACGGTCAAAAATTTGGCTGACGACAAAAAGAACAAAGACGCGGTTTTCTCTGCCAACCTGGGCGCTGCATTGAAAGAGGCTAACTATCCTGCCAAGGCCGATCCCGCCAAGGTC
>RFNL01000320.1 GCA_009927195.1 Betaproteobacteria bacterium
TGTCCTCCCACACCCCTTCGGCCTTGGCGATGCGCTTCAAACGCTCCAACTCACGCTTGGCGCGGTTGACATCAGCGATGTTGGTGCGCTCATGGGCCAACAGGTATTTGGCGTAATTCCAACCTTTGTTTTCTTCGCCGACCAAGTTTTCAACCGGCACTTCCACATTGTCAAACCACACCTCGTTGACCTCGCACTCGCCGTCCAGCAATTTGATGGGTCGCACACTCACGCCCTTGGATTTCATGTCGATCAGCAAAAACGATATGCCGGTTTGTGGTTTGCCCTCGGTGCTGGTGCGCACCAGGCAAAAAATCCAATCACCATGCTGGCCCAAGGTGGTCCAGGTTTTTTGACCGTTGACGATGTACTTGTCACCCACCCGCTCAGCGCGGGTTTTCAGCGAGGCGAGGTCAGAGCCCGAACCTGGCTCGCTGTAACCCTGGCTCCACCAACTGTGCCACTGGCAATGCCAGGCAAAAAACGCCGGTGTTGCTCGGGGGAGCCAAAGGCCATGATGACCGGCGCCACCATCACCGGGCCAAAGGGCACGATGCGCGGCGCGCCCGCCAAGGCACACTCTTCCTCGAACAAATGCTTTTGCACCGCGTTCCAACCAGGCCCGCCAAACTGGGTGGGCCAGCCGTAGCCCAGCCAACCTTTGGTGCCCAAAATTTTGGCCCAAGTTTGCATGTCTTCACGGGTCAAGCGCAGGGCGTTGTGGACCTTGTGCGAAAGGGATGAAGGCAAATGCGCGCGCACCCAAGTGCGTACTTCATCGCGAAAAGTCTGTTCTTCGGGGGTGAAACTGAGGTTCATCGAGGGTCTCCGTGGTGCGCCAGCGCGATGGGGCACATCATTTTTTATGGGCCTTGGTCGATTCTGCCCGAAAGCCGGGTGCTTTCACGACCAGCGGGATAATGCGCTTCATGCGCAATATCGTGATTCTTATCTCTGGCAGCGGATCAAACATGATTGCGCTCGCCAAGACCTGCGAACGCGACCAGTGGCCCATCAAATTCGGCGCCAGCATCTGTGCGGTGATCTGCAATCGGCCTCATGCCGAGGGCTTGTCAGCGGCGCGAAACATGGGATTGATCACCCAAGTGGTGGACCACCAAGCATTTGCCGGCCAAGCAGATCCACGCGCAGCGTTTGACCAAGCCCTGATACAGGCCATCGATGTCCATCAACCCTGTTTGGTCGTGCTGGCCGGCTTCATGCGGATACTGACACCAGCGTTTGTGGCCCACTACGCCGGTCGATTGATCAACATCCATCCCTCGTTGTTGCCCGCATTTCCTGGGCTCAATACCCACCAACGGGTATTGGATGCGGGCTGTCAATTCACTGGCGCCAGCGTGCACGCCGTGACCGCCGATTTGGACCATGGACCGATATTGGCGCAAGCCGTGGTGCCGGTTTTGCCTGGGGACACTGCCGACACGTTGCGCCAGCGGGTGCTCTCACAGGAGCATTTGCTCTATCCCAAAACCGTTGCCAATTGGTTGATGCGTTAACGCCAGCGCAAAAAACTCAAGCCGCCAATCGCGAGTTGCGCGGCAAATGCGCCATCAAAAAC
The DNA here is from genome assembly GCA_009927195.1 of Betaproteobacteria bacterium. Classification (GTDB taxonomy): domain Bacteria; phylum Pseudomonadota; class Gammaproteobacteria; order Burkholderiales; family Burkholderiaceae_C; genus Limnohabitans. The sequence goes on from RFNL01000320.1 coordinate 1,583, forward strand.
TCCATCTGGTCGTCCAAAATGCGACGGTTGCGCAAAATAAAGTCTTCCCACAGGCTGGGCACATAAGGCGTGTAGAGCAAGGGCATTTTGGCCTGCTCGGGGGTGCGACTGCTTTTGCGGTGGTTACAGGCGCGGCACGCAGTAACCACATTCATCCAATGGTCCACCCCATTTTGGGCAAAGGGGATGATGTGCTCTCGGGTGAGTTCTGACTCATGAAAATGATCACCGCAATACGCGCAGATGTTGCGGTCGCGGGCAAACAATTTGGCATTGGTCAGACCTGGGCGCAAATCGAAAGGATTGATGGACGGCACACCTCGGGTGCCAATGATGCTGTTGACCGCAATGACAGACTGAAGACCCGTGATGGCATTGTGGCCACCCCGAAACACCGCAATTTCACCCCCAGACTCCCAACGGACTTCGTTCGAAGCGTAGTGAATGACCGCTTGTTCCAAGCTGATCCACGACTGGGGCAAACCCTGGGCCGAAAGTTTCAAGACCTTCAATCCATACCTCCTGAATGGTTCAAAACCGGATGCGCTTGATGTGTGCGCTCATCCAAGATGGGCGCTTTTTTCTCAATGCGAGACAATATACCTTGTTTTGTTGGCGTCGCTGTGACGCTGTCCTCGCACCATGCGCATTCTTCACGGATTACATCACCCTCTGCGCGAGCCCCAATGCGCACTGACCATCGGCAACTTTGACGGCGTTCACCGCGGACACCAAGCCATGCTGGCCTTGCTGCGTTCAGAGGCCCGACACCGGGGCTTGCCCAGCTGCGTGCTGACCTTTGAACCCCACCCGCGCGACCACTTTGCCCGCATGACCCACAACCCGAACTTGGCCCCAGCGCGCATCGCCACCCTGCGCGATAAATTGAGTGAACTCGCTGCCTGCGGCATCGACCAGTGTGTGGTTTTGGCTTTCAACGAGAGGTTGGCTCACCAAGGCGCGGAAGAATTTGTTTCGCAAGGCTTGGTCCATGGTCTAGGCGTCAAGTACGTGCTGGTGGGTGACGATTTTCGCTATGGGGCTCAACGCCAAGGCGACTATGCCAGCCTGGACGCGGCAGGTGCCAGCCATGGGTTTGATGTGGCCCGCATGCAAAGCTATGAAGTGCGCGGTATGCGGGTTTCGAGTTCTGCGGTGCGTGCTGCATTGGGCCGTGGCGACATGGGCGCCGCCGCCCAATTATTGGGCCGACCCTACGCCATTTCGGGCCATGTGGTGCATGGGCGAAAGCTGGGTCGTACCTTGCAATGCCCCACACTGAACCTGCGGTTTCGGCATTGGAAGCCTGCGGCCAGCGGTATTTTTGTGGTTCAAGTCCATGGCCTGGGCGAACAACCCTTGCATGGTGTAGCCAACCTGGGTGTCCGCCCCTCCATCGACCCCAACGATGTCAACGGTGGACGCGTGCTGCTGGAAACCCATTGCCTGGCCTGGCCCAGCCATTTGGGTGAGGAGGGGGGCTACGGTAAAATCATCCAGGTGGACTTGCTGCACAAATTACACGACGAACTGAAATACGACAGCTTGGATGCTTTGCAACATGGCATTGCCCAGGACTGTTCGGATGCCAAGCTTTGGTTCCAGCAACACGCCCCCAGCCCCGCCCACAACCACCGCCAAACCAACCGCGACCGCATCTGAAGCGCTCGGGTGCAGCAAGCGTTGTGCAAGCCCCATGACGCCCCTTTGTGGTATCGGCCACGCCCCAACTTGTTCAAAACCGAATATGACCGAACCAGCAACCGACCACCGTTCCACCCTGAACTTGCCAGACACACCGTTTCCCATGCGCGGTGACCTGCCCAAGCGCGAGCCGGCTTGGGCCAAAGCCTGGTCTGAGCAGGGCTTGTACAAAAAACTGCGCCTGGCGCGACTGGGTCAACCCCTGTTTGTGCTACATGATGGCCCGCCCTATGCCAATGGCCAATTGCACATTGGCCATGCCTTGAACAAAGTGCTCAAAGACATGATCGTGAAGTCGCGCCAATTGGCGGGATTTGACGCGCAATACATCCCCGGCTGGGACTGCCATGGCTTGCCGATTGAAAACGCCATTGAAAAACTGCATGGCCGCCAACTCAGCCGCGACGACATGCAGGCCAAGAGCCGGGCTTTCGCCTCCGAGCAAATCCAACAGCAGCGCGAGGACTTCAAGCGACTCGGGGTGTTGGGCGATTGGGATCGCCCCTACCGCACCATGGACCCGCCCAATGAGGCTGGCGAAATCCGCGCTTTCAAACGGGTTATTGAACGCGGTTTCGTATACCGGGGTTTGAAGCCGGTTTATTGGTGCTTTGATTGCGGCTCCTCTTTGGCAGAGTTTGAAATTGAGTACGCCGACAAAAAGAGCGATACATTGGATGTGGCATTTTTGTGTGCCGAACCAGATCGACTGGCCAGCGCTTTTGGTGTGCCCAAACTGGGCAAACCAGCATTCGCGGTCATCTGGACCACCACCGCGTGGACCATTCCCGCCAACCAAGCCTTGAACCTCAATCCCGCATTGACCTACGCCTTGGTGGACACCGAGCGCGGACTCTGCGTGTGCGCGGAAAGTTTGGTGGACAAGTGCTTGGAGCGCTGGCAACTCAGCGGCCAGGTGGTGGCCACCACACTGGGCAGCAAGTTGGACTTGATTGAATTCCACCATCCCCTCGCACAGGTGGACGAGGGTTTCAAACGCACCGCACCTGTGTATCTGGCCGACTATGCCACCGCCGATGACGGCACCGGCATCGTGCACAGTGCGCCCGCATATGGTGTTGATGACTTCAATGCCTGCGTCGCCCACGGAATGCCCTACAGCGACATCTTGAACCCTGTGCAAGGGAGTGGGGCTTATGCCGCCGACTTCCCTCTGTTTGGTGGTCAACACATTTGGAAAGCCGTGCCCGTCATATTGGCGGCTTTGAAAAGCGCAGATCGCTTGATGGCCACCCATGGCATCGCTCACAGCTACCCGCATTGCTGGCGCCACAAAACCCCCGTGATTTACCGCGCTGCGGCCCAATGGTTTGTGCGAATGGACGAGGGCGAAGGGGTTTTCACCCGTGACAAAGCGCCAAAAACATTGCGCCAACTCGCCTTGGATGCCATCGAGCAAACGCATTTCTACCCTGAAAGCGGCAAAACCCGATTGCGCGACATGATCGCCAACCGACCCGACTGGTGCATCTCGCGCCAGCGCAGTTGGGGGGTGCCTGTGCCCTTTTTTTTGCACAAAGACAGTGGCCAGTTGCACCCACGCACCATGGCCATATTGGACCAAGCGGCAGCC
>RFNL01000205.1 GCA_009927195.1 Betaproteobacteria bacterium
TCAAGCCAGCGGGCAGTTCTTGTTGCTGGGTTCGGCCACAGGCGTTTTGATGCAACAGTCCAGCGAAAGCTTGGCCGGGCGGGTGGCTTATGTGGAGTTGCCGCCGCTTCAAGCATCAGAAATTTTGTTGGCGCAGTCCAGCATTGCAGACCTCCATTTGCTGTGGGTGCGGGGCGGTTTCCCCATGTCCTGGTTGGCCAAGACCGATACCGAGAGCATGACGTGGCGTGAGGTATTTATCTCCACTTACTTGGAAAAAGACATTCCAGCGCTGGGGCCGCGCATACCCTCAACGACCTTGCGGCGTTTGTGGACCATGTTGGCACACCACCAAGGAGAGCTGTTGGATCTGTCCAAACTCGCAGCCGCTTTGGCCATCAGTGGTCAAACCGTCAGCCGGTACATCGACTTGCTGTGCGATTTGATGTTGGTGCGCCGTTTGCCCGCATGGCACGGCAATGTGGGCAAACGTTTGATTCGCTCGCCCAAGGTGTATGTGCGAGACAGTGGTTTGGTCCACGCCTTGTTGGGCTTGTCCAACTTGGATACGTTGCTCGGTCACCCCGTGGCTGGATCAAGCTGGGAGGGTTTTGTACTGGAGCAGTTGATCAACGCAGCACCGCAGGCCGAGGCCAGTTTTTACCGCACCAGCAATGGGGCCGAGGTGGACTTGGTGTTGACGTTCCGAAGCCAGCAAACCTGGGTCATCGAAATCAAACGTTCCAGCGCGCCCAGCGTTTCCAAAGGCTTTTACCTAGCTGCAACGGACTTGGGCGCAGTGCGCAAGTTGTTGGTGGCCCCTGTTGAGCAACCATACCCCATCAAGGATGGCATTCAGGTGGCGGATGTGATGACCGCCATCCGTTGGGTGACCGAACAAGATGCCAGCCATGGATAAAGCAAAAAACAAATCTCTCACCAAGCCCTCGCCTCCCAGCGATCAACTCGACCTGCGCCCCGGCCAGTCCATCGAGCTGCTCAAGGCACTGCACATCCTCACGCGTGAGGGCAAGATCAACCAAGATTCGCGGCGCAAGTTAAAGCAGGTCAACCACCTGTTTCAGTTCATTGAAAAGCCTTTGACGGACCTGCTGACCCAGCGCTTGGCGCAAGGCGATCACGCGCCCATCACACTGGCCGATCATGGTGCTGGCAAGTCGTATTTGGGATTCATCATCCACGACTTGTTCTTCAAGCCGCGAGCACTGGCTCACGGGCGAAGGGTGGGCTTGGTGTTGGGCATTGAAACCCGCGCCGAGTTGGTAGCGGCCTCTCAGTTGTTGGCCCAGCAATTGGGGTTTTCGCAGGGCATGCAATTTGTCAACGCCAGCGTCAGCCAAGCCACGTCGGATCAGCGCTTGCCCGAACGGGTGGATATGGTCACGGCGCTGCATGCTTGCGACACCGCCACCGATGACGCCATTGCTTTCGGGTTGGCCAAGCAGGCGAAATACATGGCCTTGGTGCCGTGCTGTCAGGCCGAGGTGGCGGCCTTTCTGCGCCAAGACAAAGCGATTCAATTGGCCCGCACGCCATTGGCCGAGTTGTGGCGCCACCCATTGCACACGCGCGAGATGGGCAGCCAAATCACCAATGTGCTGCGCTGTTTGTATTTGGAGTCCCAGGGCTACCAAGTCACCGTGACCGAGTTGGTGGGTTGGGAGCACAGCATGAAAAACGAACTCATCTTGGCCCAGCGCACGGGCCGCTCCAAACACAGTGCCCAGCAACGCCTCCAGGCCTTGCTGGCGCAATTGGGTTTGCAAGACTGGGGCGCGCGCCGATTCCCCGCCCTGAATTAATGGGGGTCAATTAATAAGGGTCAGATTCCAATTAATATGCGCGCATGGCCCGCTTACCCCGTTTGACCGTCTCAGGTTTCCCGCACCACGTCATCATGCGGGGCAATAACCGGCAGCCGATTTTCCTCGGCAACCTGGACCGCGAACGGATGTTGGCCCTGATGGAGCAACACAGTCTGGCCCAAGGGGTGCATGTGCATGCTTATGTGTTGATGGACAACCATTTTCACCTGTTGCTCACCCCACAAAAAGAAGGTGCGCTGCCCACCATGATGCAAGCCATTGGCCGCAGCTATGTCAGGCTTTTCAATCAAACCCATGGGCGCAGCGGCACTTTGTGGGAGGGGCGTTACCGCTCAACCTTGGTGCAAAGCGAGCGCTATTTGTTGGCTTGCATGGTCTACATCGACCTCAACCCCGTGCGGGCGGGCATGGTCGAACAAGCGGCCGATCACCCGTGGTCCAGTCATGCGCATTACCGGGGCCTTCGGGTGGACCGACTGATCATGCCCCATCCCTTGTTTTGGACTTTGGGCAACACCCCTTTTGAGCGCGAAGCCGCCTACGCAGAATTGGTCCGCGCCGGTCTGAGCGCGCACCAACAAAGCGCATTGACCGACTCTGCGCTCAGCGGATGGGCCTTGGGTGAGGCCGATTTCATCGCCACACTGCAAGAGAAATCCACCCGCCGGCTGCAAAAATCCAAGCCCGGGCGGCCGCGCTTGTCGCCCAAAAAGCTCGAGGGTGAGCCAGAGCCATGAATGCAACCTGTTTGATAACGATTTGTGGTCTATTTTTATCTGTCCCCAATTTAATCACTCTATGCGTAGGCTGCAAATAATTGGAATCTGACCCCCATTAATTGGCTTGGCATTCGTGCTGCGGTGCACTAAGATTCGCTCTCTTTTTCATTTGAACTGCCAAGGAATGCGCCATGCCACTGGTTCAATATCCGATCGATCCCCGTTCTTACACTCAGGGTTTGTACCAATCCCACCAAGAGCACGACGCTTGTGGGGTGGGGTTTGTGGCGCACATCAAAGGACACAAAACGCATGACATCGTCAGTCAAGCGCTGAAGATTTTGGAAAACCTGGACCACCGGGGCGCGGTGGGTGCTGACAAATTGATGGGCGACGGCGCCGGCATTCTGATTCAACTGCCCGATGCGCTCTACCGCGAAGACATGGCCCAGCAAGGTGTGACCCTGCCCCCGCCAGGCGAGTACGGCGTGGGCATGGTGTTTTTACCCAAAGAGCATGCCTCTCGCTTGGCCTGCGAACAAGAGCTGGCGCGTGCCATCAAGGCCGAAGGCCAAGTGCTGTTGGGCTGGCGCGATGTGCCGGTCAACCACGACATGCCCATGTCCCCCACGGTGCGTGCCAAGGAACCGCTGATCCGCCAGGTGTTCATCGGCCGCGGCAACGACGTCATCGTGCAAGACGCCTTGGAGCGCAAACTCTACGTCATCCGCAAAACCGCCAGCGCCGCCATCCAGCACCTCAACCTCAAGCACAGCAAAGAATATTACGTGCCCAGCATGTCGAGTCGCACGGTCATTTACAAAGGCTTGTTGCTGGCCGACCAGGTGGGCACTTATTTCACCGACTTGCAAGATCCCCGCTGCTTGTCGGCTTTGGGCTTGGTGCACCAACGCTTTTCCACCAACACCTTTCCCGAGTGGCCCCTGGCCCACCCCTACCGCTATGTGGCGCACAACGGCGAGATCAACACGGTCAAAGGCAACTACAACTGGATGAAAGCCCGCGAAGGTGTGATGTCCTCA
>RFNL01000001.1 GCA_009927195.1 Betaproteobacteria bacterium
GGTCACAATGATGTTGATCGAACCCATGATCGACGACGCGCCCAAAATGTGCAGGGCAAAAATACCTGCATCTAGCGAAGGACCCATTTGCAAGGTCAACGGCGCATACAAGGTCCAACCCGCAGCAGGCGCACCACCAGGCATGAAAAAAGATCCTGCCAACATCACAGCGGCCGGGATCATCAGCCAAAAGCTGAAGTTGTTCATGCGCGCAAAAGCCATGTCAGAGGCACCGATTTGCAGCGGAATCATCCAGTTGGCAAAGCCCACAAAGGCCGGCATGATGGCACCAAACACCATGATCAGGCCGTGCATGGTGGTGAACTGATTGAACAACTCCGGATTGACCAACTGCAAACCAGGCTGAAACAATTCGGCACGGATCAGCAAGGCCAACACGCCACCAATGATCAACATGGTGAAGGCAAACAGCAGATACAGTGTGCCTATGTCCTTGTGATTGGTGGCATAGACCCAACGGCGCCAACCGTGCGGGGCTCCGTGGTGGTCGTCATGCCCGTGATCGCCAACTGTGTGGCCATGGGGGTCGAGAACTGCGCTCATGTTGTCTTCCTTCTCAATCGGGGCATGGGTTTAACGGGCGGCCTTGACTTCGGCAGGCTGCACAACCTGACCGGTCTTGTTGGACCAATTGTTTTTGGTGAAGCTGATGACAGCGGCCAAATCGGTATCGCTCAACTGTTTCCAAGCTGGCATGGCACCGTTGTTTTGACCGTTGAGCAATACTTTGATTTGAAGGTTTTTGTCGGCATCCAACACCACAGCGGCACCGTCCAAAGGCTTGATGGGTCCAGCCCCTTTGCCGTTGGGTTGGTGACAGGCGACGCAATTGGCTGCATAGACCTTTTCGCCACGCTTGACGATGTCGTCGAGCGTCCATACCTTGTTGGGATCATCCAGCTTAGCGGCCATTTTCTTTTGCTGGTCTTGCACCCAAGCCGAGTAATCGTTGGTGCTAAGCACCTTCACGTGAATGGGCATGTAAGCGTGTTCTTTGCCACACAACTCCTGGCACTGTCCGTAGAAATCACCGGTTCTCTCGGCACGGAACCAGGTGTCGCGCACAAAACCAGGAATGGCATCTTGCTTGATCCCAAAAGCAGGCACAGCAAAAGCATGGATCACGTCGTTGGCGGTGGTGATGATGCGAACTTTTTTATCCACCGGCACCACCAAGGGGTTGTCCACCTTCAGCAAATAATTGTCAATGTCCACACCCTTTGCGCCGTTGTTGGACATCTCACGGTGATCGTTGTCCAGGGTCGACACAAAGCCGATGCCCTCGCCTTCGCCCTTGATGTAGTCGTAGCCCCACTTCCATTGGTAGCCAGTGGCTTTGATGGTGAGGTCTGCATTGGTGGTGTCCTTGCTGGCCACCACCGCCTTGGTAGCGGGCAGGGCCATCAAAATGACAATAATGAAAGGTACAACCGTCCAGGCGATTTCGACTTTGACAGACTCGTGAAAACTGGCGGGTTTGTGACCCACTGATTTGCGGTGCTTCCAAATGGAATAAAACATCACCCCAAAAACCACCACAAAGATCACTGAACATATGATCAACATGAACCAGTGCAACCAGGCTTGTTCCTCGGCAATTTTGGTCGCTGCAGGGGCCAAATTAAGTTGTCTAACAGCCGGCCCGCCCGGCAAATCATTCACGGCCCAGACGGCATTTGACAACCCGGCGGCCAGCAAAAACGCAAGCTTGTTCAATTTTCCAAAGAGCTTGTTCATGGTGTTGATAGACTCAAAGTTTACGTGGTCAATGTGATGATTTCATGGCATGACCAGATTGAAAAATGCATCAGAGTGAATTTACCTACGCATTCTAGCAATCTGTGCAATTACCTTGGCTGACACCGTGCTTTCCATCAATTGGATTTGGTCTGGCCCAGCATGGCACGCATGTCCCGCAGCGAGACCGTGCTTTCACTGCCCATGGGCAAACGCGGTATGGGTTTGACGGCATGGCCGTAAATCACTTCAAAAACCAGTTGCAAGCGGCCGTCGCTGTCGCTGCGTTCTCCAAAGCGTTCAACCGCTTGCAGCCAAGCCTGCTGCCATCCCCTGCTGCGACAGGCCGCAAAACGGTCACAACGGGTATTGCGCCCCAAAGTGCGCAAATCTGTGAGCATGTCCCAGGCATTGGCGTAGGT
>RFNL01000121.1 GCA_009927195.1 Betaproteobacteria bacterium
ATATTTGCTTATTGCGGTGATGCCCGTGTTGGCCGGTGTGATCACCATGACCCTCACTGACCGTCACTTTGGCACCACCTTCTTCAACCCCGCAGGTGGCGGTGACCCGGTCATGTTCCAGCACATCTTCTGGTTCTTTGGTCATCCCGAGGTCTACATCATGATTCTGCCGGCGTTTGGCATCATCAGCCAAATCGTTCCGGCTTTTTCACGCAAACGTTTGTTTGGCTACTCCTCCATGGTTTACGCCACTTCTTCCATTGCCATCTTGTCTTTCATTGTGTGGGCTCACCACATGTACACCACTGGCATGCCCGTCACCGGACAACTGTTCTTCATGTATGCCACCATGCTCATTTCGGTGCCCACGGGCGTGAAGGTGTTCAACTGGATCGCCACCATGTGGAAGGGGTCCCTGACCTTTGAAACCCCCATGTTGTTTGCCGTGGGTTTTATCTTCGTGTTCACCATGGGTGGCTTCACTGGCTTGATTTTGGCCATGGCACCGATTGATCTGCAATTGCAGGATGGTTACTACGTCGTGGCCCACTTCCATTACGTGCTGGTGGCTGGTTCCTTGTTCACCATGTTCGCTGGCTACTATTACTGGTCGCCCAAGTGGACGGGGGTGATGTACAACGAAGCCCGCGGCAAAATTCATTTCTGGTGGACCCTGATCTCTTTCAACATCACCTTCTTCCCCATGCACTTCTTGGGCTTGGCAGGTATGCCACGACGTTACGCCGACTATCCCATGCAGTTTGCCGATTTCAACGCATTGGCGTCGGTGGGCGCTTTTGCTTTCGGTATCGCGCAGGTTTACTTCTTCTTCTTCATCGTGCTGCCCACGATGCGTGGTCATGGTGCTGCCGCACCCCAACGCCCTTGGGAGGGCGCCGAAGGTTTGGAGTGGGAAGTGCCTTCACCTGCGCCTTTCCACACTTTTGAAACCCCGCCCAAATTGGATGCCACGGCCACCAAGGTGGTTGCATTCTGAGGTAGCGCATGAGCCCCGAACAAAAAAAACAAAATCTCAAACTCGCTTTGATTTTGGCATCGGTGGCTCTGGTTTTTTTGTTGGGTTTTTTGGTCAAGATCACTTTGTTGAGTCGACCCGGTTGAACCATGTCCCATAACCTGCTTTTGCTGCGCAAACTGGTGGTCATTGCCATTGGTATGTTTGCCTTTGGTTATGCCCTGGTGCCAATGTACAAGGCTATTTGCGAATTCACGGGGGTGAACATTTTGGCCCTGGGCGAAAAAGAGGCCAAGGGGTCTAACAATGCGCGCGCCACCCTGGCCAATACGCAAATCGATACCAGCCGAAGCATCACCATTGAGTTCGATGCCAATGCCCGCGGACCCTGGCAGTTCAAACCAGCCCAGCGATCGGTGCAAGTTCACCCAGGTGAACTCACCACCGTCATGTATGAATTTGAAAATGTGCAAGACCGCACCATGTCGGCCCAGGCCATACCCAGCTATGCGCCCCGCCAAGCGGCGGCCCACTTCAACAAGTTGGAGTGTTTTTGCTTCAACCAGTACACATTGGCCCCTGGTGAGAAAAGACAGTGGCCCGTGGTGTTTGTGGTGGACCCCAAGTTGTCCAAGGATGTGACCACCATCACTTTGTCCTATACCTTTTTTGAGGTAGGTGCCAAAACCCCGGCCGCCCCAGTTGCTGGCTTGCCGGTGCCTGAGCGAATTGGGGCGGGTGCATGAGTGATGAAATGCCCGTCAAAGCAAACCATCACTCTTTGGGGCGCGCCCTGTTGGCGGTGGCTTGGTCGTTTTTGGGTATCCGAAAAAACAGCGGTTTTGCAGAAGATTCAGCCCGTGTTTCACCCTTGCATGTGATGTTGGTGGGTCTGTTGGCTGGGTTGCTTTTTGTGATCGGGTTGATCTTGGTGGTCAACTGGGTCGTTGCCAAATAATCAGGAGTCGTTTCAATGAGCGCCAATACCCAAGGTGGAACACCTTACTACTATGTGCCAGGTCCTTCACGCCATCCGGCAATGGCGGCTTTGGGTTTGTTTTTTGTGATTCTGGGTGCAAGCCAATGGATCAACGGGTCAGACTGGGGGCAATATTGCCTGTGGTTTGGATTGGCGTTTTGGTTGTTTGTGCTCTACCAATGGTTTGGCGAGGCCATCGCCGAGAGTGAGGGCGGCAGTTATGGCCACAAGGTGGAGTTGTCCTACCGCTGGAGCATGAGTTGGTTCATCTTCTCTGAGGTGATGTTTTTTGGCGCGTTTTTCTCTGCATTGTGGTGGGCCCGTGTGCACTCCGTTCCGATGTTGGGCAATCTGGAGAACGCATTACTGTGGCCAGACTTCAAAGCGGTTTGGCCCACCCTGGCTGCAGGCGCAACTGCGTCTCCCGCTGGCATCATCGAGCCGTTCCAAACCATGACACCGTTTTGGTTGCCCACCATCAACACCGCTTTGTTGCTGTCCTCGGGAGTGACGCTGACCATTGCCCACCATGCATTGCGTGAAAACCAACGAGGCCGAACCATTGCCTTCATGTGGATGACCGTGTTGCTGGGTGTGGTGTTTTTGCTGGTGCAGGGGTACGAATACGCCCATGCTTACAGCGACATGAACCTGAAGCTGTCATCTGGTGCCTACGGTTCTACTTTCTTCATGCTCACTGGTTTTCACGGCTTTCACGTGTTTTTGGGCATGTTGATGTTGCTGGTCATCACCTTGCGTTTGCAAAAGGGCCATTTCACTGCGGAAAAGCATTTTGGCTTTGAGGGTGCGGCTTGGTACTGGCATTTTGTGGACGTGGTTTGGCTGGGCTTGTACATCCTGGTTTATTGGATGTGATGTCCTGTCAGCTCAATGCCAAAAGGCCGCTGTGAGCGGCCTTTTTTGTCCCGATTTTCAACGGACATGAAATGGGCGCAGTCAATGCAGTTGGGGGTGACCCGTCTCAGTGGCCGGCGGGGATGCCTGAGGGTTGTATGTAACCCAGTTTCCAAGCCAGCAGCACACACAGGAACAAGACGATGGAGAATCCAACACGCATGGCCAGTGCCCGCACCATGTTGTTGGTCTTGGCTTGGCCATTGCGCCCGTCATTCATCATGAAGAACAACGCCGCACCCAAACTGCCGATGATGGCCACAAAAGCCAAAGCCACAATCCATTTCATGGTTTTGATTATCACCCTTGTTTGGGCACCATGTCCAAGGCATTGAACCAGGTGCGTGCCGCCTTGCAAAGTCCCCGCTGGTGGTTTGTCACCATTGTGGCCTTGGCCTCGATGGCCTTGACCGCTCGCTTGGGGGTGTGGCAACTGGATCGGGCCCAGCAAAAAGATAACTTGCACAATGCCCAACTGGCCCAGTCCTTTTTGTCGCCCTTGACCAATGCGGCTTTTGAGCCGCCCGCAGATGCCGTGGCGGGATTACACCGTCAGGTGAGTTTGCAAGGCGAGTGGCTGAGCGAGCACACCGTGTATTTGCAAAATCGCATGCAAAACGGCAAACCCGGTTTTTGGGTGTTGACCCCATTGCGCTTGTCGCCCACTGCGGTGGTGTTGGTGCAGCGTGGATGGGCGCCGAGAGACCGTGTTTCAAGCGACGCATTGCCCGCCATAGAAACACCTCGTGGTGTGGTCAGCGTGCGAGGACGATGGGCACCCGAGCCTTCACGCATGGTGGAATTGGGCAACAGTGGGTCCCCATCACCTGGGTCGCCACCAAGGGCATCGGCTCTCAGGCAAAATCTGGATGTGAATTTGTGGGCTGCTGAGGTGGGTTTGTCCATCACTGCGACGGTGTTGCAAACCGGCGCAGCCTCTGAAGGTTTGGCGCGCGATTGGGCCCCCGCCTTGTCGGGTGCCGATAAAAACCGGGGCTATGCTTTTCAGTGGTTTGCTTTGTCTGCCCTGGTGGCCGTTTTATTTGTTTGGTTTCAAATCATTTTGGTCCTGCGCCATGCCCTCCCATCCCGCACCTGACAACAGCCAACCCCTGGGTTTGACGGTCTACGATATGCCACAACCTGTGGACGTGGCGCAAGCGCATGGCAATCGCACCTGGGCTGGGCGCTGGCGCATGTTGGCATTGTTGTTGGTGTGCGCCTCTCCAGTGGTCGCCTCTTATGTCACTTATTACTGGATCCGGCCTGAAGCGCGGCGCAGCTTTGGTGAGTTGATCGAGCCGCAACGCGACATACCGGCTTTCACCGCCACCGATCTGCAAGGAAAAGCCGAGCCTTTGAATGGCCTCAAAGGCCAGTGGTTGCTGATCAGTGTCTCACCAGCAGCGTGTGACGCCACATGCGAAAAAAACCTGTATTTCCAGCGTCAAATTCATGCGGGCTTGGGCAAGGAGCGCGACAAAGTGGACCGGGTTTGGTTGATCACCGATGAGGGCGAAGTGTCAGCTGATGTGCGCAACGCGATCACCGGGGCATGGACATTGCGCGTTGATCCAACAGAGTTGTCCCAGTGGTTGATGCCACAATCCGGTCATGCATTGAGCGACCATTTGTATTTGGTCGATCCCATGGGCCGCTGGATGATGCGCTTTCCAGCTGGCTTGGGGGCTGAACAGGCGCTCAAGCTCAAGCGCGATCTAGAACGCTTGTTGCGGGCCGCATCCTCTTGGGACTTGCCAGGGCGTTGAATCGGCCATTCACAACCCATGGACATCACGCCCTTGTTCGACTTGAGTCCCGCAGTGCCCCTGTTGAGTCTGGCTTTTGTGTTGGCCTTGGCACCTGTGGCTTGGGTGTGGTGGTCTGGTGAGGCGAACGCAACGTTGTGGGTCAAGCGGTACCGACTCACGGTGTGGGTTTTATTCCTTGCCTTTGACCTGGTGGTTTTTGGAGCCTTTACCCGCTTGTCCGATTCAGGCTTGGGCTGTCCCGATTGGCCCGGTTGTTATGGCCAAGCCAGTCCATGGGGCGCCCAGCAGCCCATTCGGGCAGCTGAAGCGGCTTTGCCCAGCGGTGCCGTCACCTGGAGCAAGGCGTGGATCGAAATGGTGCACCGCTATTTCGCCAGTTTGGTGGGGGCCTTGGTGTTGTTTTTGGCGGTGGTGAGCCTTTGGCGCACCAAAGAGGCCGATGAGCGTTTGGGTTGCGGCTTGGCTTGGTTCACCTTGGCTTGGATCTTGTTGCAAGGTGCTTTTGGCGCTTTGACCGTGACCATGAAACTCTTTCCGCTCATCGTGACCCTGCACCTGTTGGGGGGCTTGGGACTATTGGCCTTGTTGGCCTGGCAGGTGGGTTTACTGCGCTTTGGCTTGGGTTTGTCCAAGCCCGTCTGGGTGGGGGCAGGTTTGCGCTGGGCGGTGGTGGCTGCTTTGTTGTTGTTGGTGGCGCAGATTGCGCTGGGTGGATGGGTCAGCACCAATTATGCGGTCCTGGCTTGCAACACCTTTCCCCAATGCCAAGAAAGTTGGTGGCCAGAGATGGACTTTGCCCAAGGGTTTGAGTTGTGGCGCGCATTGGGACAAACTGCCATGGGCGATTGGTTGCCGATGCCGGCGCTGGTGGCCATCCACTATGCCCACCGCTTGGGGGCTTATGTGTTGGTGCTGGCATTGGGCGGCCTGTGCATTTTGCTGTGGCGACACAGTGAGGCTTTCAAGCCCTGGGCCCGCACCATCGCCACCTTGTTGTGTGTGCAAGTGGCCACTGGATTGAGCAATGTGGTGCTGGATTGGCCCTTGGTGGCCGCTTTGCTGCACACCGCCGGGTCGGCGGCTTTGTTATTGACCTTGGTGGTCATGCTGCGCTTGATCTCGCACCCCCATGCTGAGATTGCTTCGATGGGCGTGGTTGCGAGGGCTGTGCCATGATGACCCCGGTGTTCACCTTGGGGCAGCGATGGCGGCAATTTCAGGCCTTGACCAAGCCGCGTGTGATCCAGTTGATTGTTTTTTGCGCCCTGATTGGCATGGTGCTGGCAGTGCCTGGTGTGCCCACTTGGGAAGAATTGCGCTTGGGGGCAGTGGCTTGCTTGGGCATTTGGTTGGTGGCTGGCGCGGCCGCCGCCTTCAATTGCATCGTCGAGCAAAGCATAGATGCGCGCATGCGCCGCACCGCTTGGCGACCCACGGCCAAAGGGGAATTGAGCAATGCCCAAACCCTGCTGTTTTCTGCCACCTTGTGCTGCGCGGGTTCGTATTTGTTATGGGCTTATGTCAACCCTTTGACGATGTGGCTGACCTTTGCCACCTTTGTGGGATATGCGGTGATCTACACCGTGATCCTCAAACCCTTGACACCGCAAAACATTGTGATTGGCGGCGCTTCCGGCGCCATGCCCCCAGTGCTGGGCTGGGCGGCCATGACGGGAGATGTGGGGCCAGAAGCCCTGATGCTTTTTCTCATCATTTTTTTGTGGACACCGCCGCACTTTTGGGCCTTGGCTTTGTACCGGGTGGAGGACTACCGCAAGTCGGGCTTGCCGATGCTGCCCGTGACCCA
>RFNL01000271.1 GCA_009927195.1 Betaproteobacteria bacterium
CTCGGTGTTTCGCAACGAAATCGAACTTCACATCGATTCCTTCGCAAAGTACGCTGCGGCATTTTTTAAGATGTCGCGCGCCATTGACCTTAAACCTAGACCCACAACCCTGCGCTGGCCCAGCGCTGCGACAAGACCATCGCGGTGATCGATGGCCGGGTGGGTGGGACATAGCGACCAGCGGGTTACTCAGGGTTGAGGCCTGCAAAAGCAGCGCGCTCGGCCCACAAGGCGCGGTCTTTGCGGACAAATTCGGCAAACTCATCGGCCATCAGCAAGGTGGGTACGCAGCATTGCTCGAGTTTTTTGAGCAGCGCTGGACTGTTCATGGCGCGCTTGACCGCATTGCTGTAGCGCTGGACCACGGCGTCGGGTGTGCCCGCTGGCGCGTACATGCCATTCCAAGAGCGCACTTCAAAATTGGGCATGCCGCTCTCGGCCATGGTGGGCAGGTCGGGCAAGATGTCAATGCGCTTGGGTGAAGTCACGGCCAGGGCCTTGACCCGGTCACCTTGCACAAATGGCAGGGCGGCGGCGTAGTCCAAGAACATGAAGCTCAGTTGCCCACCCATCAGGTCGGTCACCGCCAGCGGGCTGCTTTTGTAGGGCACGCCCACGCTGGTGAGGTTCAAGCGTTTGAGAAACACAGCCCCAGCGATTTGGCTCACCGATGCGCCCCAGCCATAAGCCGCTTTGTCTGAATTGGCTTTGATCCATGCGGCCAAGTCATTGACGGTGCGTACCGGCATGTCCTTGCGCACGATCAGCACATAAGGCGCGGTCAGCACCATGGCAATGGGTTTGAAGTCTTTCACCGGGTCGTAGGGCAATTTTTTGAACAGCACCGGGTTGATGGCATGGGTGGTGTTGGAGGTGAACAGCAGGGTTTTGCCATCGGCCGGTGCGCGGGCCACGAACTCGGCGGCCAAAAAACCATTGGCGCCAGGGCGGTTGTCGATCACGGCGGTTTGGTTGAGTTCGCGCCCCACCTCTTCAAACAGGGGGCGTGCCACGTTGTCGGTGCCGCTGCCTGGGCCAAAGGGCAGGACCACGCGGAGGGTGCCGCTGTCTTGGGCGATGGCGCTTGTGGCGGCCCATGCGAGTGTGCAGGCAACCAACCAGCGGGAAAACATGCTCATATGGATCTCCTTGGTGGAGCGATGGGTGTTGCCCAAGGCGCAACCAACCGCTGACAGACCACTTTAGCGCCTGTCAAGCCGAAAGACCATGCGGGTTTAAGCCAATCCCAGCCAGCGCATGGCATTGTCTTGGCGCAGGGCTTGGCGGTGCTCGGCGCTCAATTGCAAGCGCTCCACCCGTTCGGCAGGACGGCGGTCCATGATGACAAACGGGTCGTCGGTGCCGACCATCACCTGGCCCACACCGTAGGTGTAAATCAGGTGGTGGATGCTGGCCTCGTCATACACCAAGTCATCGACAAACATTTGGCGTGCCATGGCGCGGGGTGAATGGTTCATCGCGTTTTGGATCGGCGGCATGCATGTCCAGGCATGTTCCAGGCGCGCCACCAACACCGGCAATGAGCCACCACCGTGGCTGAAGGCGATGCGCAAGTTGGGCAATGCGGCCAGGCGGCCCGAGGTGATCATCGAAGCTGCGGACAAACCGATTTCACCGGGAAAGGCCAGGGCTTGCTCCAGCGCCGGCGGGCCGACCAATCGGTCCATGCCCGCTGGGCGCAGGGCGTGCACAAAAATGGCCGCCCCCAAACTTTGCGCAGCCTCAAAAAACGGCGCGAAGTCGGGGTGACCAATCGGTTTGCCGTTGATGTTGCTGCCAATCTCCACGCCAGCCATCCCCAACGCACCCACCACGCGCTCCAGCTCTTGGATCGCCATGTCCACATCTTGCAGCGGCACGGCACCCAAGGCGATGAATTGATCGGGTTTCCCGCCCACTTGTGCGGCCAATGTTTCGTTGAGGTAGCGAATCAAGGACTGGCCGTCCTCGGGCGCCAACCAGTACGACAGCAGCTCGGGCATGGGCGAGACCACTTGGCGCGTGACGCCGGTTTGGGCCATGTTTCGTGCGCGCTCGTCAAAGTCAAAGCAGCTGGTGGGGATGGTTCGGTAGACCTTGTCTTGGATCACCACATGGCGCTGGCAGCTGGACTCCGCTGACGCGATGGAAGGCCAGGCCACACCTTTGCGTGCGCCCACGTAGGCGGGAAATGCCTCAGGCACCCAGTGGGTGTGGGTGTCAATCAGCCCACAGTCGCAAATGGGTTTCAAGGTTTTGGGCATGGCATCAAATCGGGTGATAGGCAGCAAACACTTTGTTGGAGTTGAAGATGTGGGTCTCCACAAACTCACTCCATTTGAGCTGGGCCCCCAGGGCTTGCATGGCGCCCATCAAGGGTGACCAATTCAAAATTTCTTGTTGACCCGCATGCTCAAACTGTGCGGTGCTGCGGCCATGCCAATAGGCATAGTCGCCGTCAACCAGGGCTTGGTACAAAGCGCGGTCGCTCGGTGTGTCCGGGCGCAAGCGGTGTGTGTGGTCGCACAAAAAAGCATGTGACCAACTCGACGATGCCACCACCGCCACCCGCCAAGGCGAGTCCCGCAGGATGCGGGCGGTCGCGGCACCCAGGTCCATGCAGCGCGCAGGCGAAGGCGAGGGCGGGTCAAAGTCCAGCGCATCGTTGATGGGGGTCAAAAAACCTCGCGCCGAGATCACCTTGCGCCCATAGCAATTGATGGGCACGCTCAAGGTGGGGTAGTCCCAGCCTTTGCGGTCGTAGTCCAGGTACAAGATGGCATTGGTGAAGGCATGGGCCAAACTGTCGTGGTGCAGAGGTTTGTAGGCATAGGCCATGTCAAAACCTGCTTCGATCAGGCCGGCGGTGAGGTGTTTGCCCACATCGCGTCGGCCGCGCAAGCGGTAGTGCACATCGGGGCCTTCGCCCCAGGCGTTGGGTTTGCCGCCATCCATCATGGACGAACTTTGCGCATGGCGCCAAGGGTACACGTCCAAGTCGTCGTAGGCGCAAACGGTGAACGGCGGGATGATGTCTTCTTTGAAGTTCTCATACTGGTCATCGCCCCACAACAACACCAAATCGGGGTTGAAACCGTCGAGTTCTTCGCGCAGGCGGCGAAATTGCGTGACCATGGCCGCCCGGTGTTGCCCTGCGGCCAACGTGCCATGGTCTTGCCCCCACTCGGCTTGCATGGCGGCAGGCCAGTTGGCCGGGTCTTTGGCGGCTTCGGGGATGCCTGGGTCTTTGAGCGTGGTGCGCAAAATCCCCGACATCATTGAATCAGGGGTGGACAAGGGTGGGTAATGCGACAGGCCCAAGCCCAATATTTCAGCCATGGGTGTACTCCTCTGCAAGGCGTTGATCCATGAGCCACCGGGGGGTGGGCATGGCAGGCGCAAATTGTGACGCATTGGGCACATGTCCACACGGGCGATATGTCCTGTCTAAAATCATCCACACTGTGTCGCATCCAAAGCCGCGCAGGATCACCACACCCCATTCCCTTTTTTTTATACCTAGGCGGCCCCTTGAACTCTGACTCCTTGCTCGATACCCAAGCCCTGCTCCATACACGCATTGATGCACCCCTGCCCAGCCGCCGTTTGGCCTTGCAAACCGCCTTGGGCGTGGGGTATGCCTGTGCGGCATTGCCCCTGATGGCCCAAACCGCCATCAAAACCCCCAGCGATGGTTTGACCGCGGGTGAAGTGGTCATTGATGTCAATGGTTACAAAATGCACGCCTACCGCAGCGCCCCCAGTGGCAAAACCGGTTTGCCGGTGGTGTTGGTGATTTCTGAAATTTTTGGGGTGCACGAATACATTGCCGACGTGACCCGCCGCTTGGCCCGCGAAGGTTATTTGGCCATTGCCCCTGAGCTCTTTTCCCGCCAGGGTGACCCGAGCAGCTTTGGCGAGATTGCCAAGTTGCAAAGCGAGGTGATTGCCAAAGTGCCCGATGCCCAGGTGATGGGCGACTTGGATGCCTGTGTGCAATGGGCCGCAGGCCAAGGCGGCAATGTGGATAAATTGGCGATCACCGGTTTTTGCTGGGGCGGTCGCATTGTGTGGTTGTACAACGCGCACAACCCCAAGCTGCAAGCTGGCGTGGCGTGGTACGGCCGTTTGGTGGGTCAACCCACCGCTGCCACACCCAAGCACCCGGTTGAGTTGGTCGGCAGCATGCAAGCGCCGGTGTTGGGCTTGTATGGCGCTGCCGATACCGGCATTCCGGTCAGCACCGTGGATCAAATGAAAGCCGCGCTGCAAAACGCACCGGCTGGTGCCAAAAAATCGCAGTTCGTGGTGTACCCCGAGATGCCCCATGCCTTTCATGCCGATTACCGACCCAGCTACCGAGCCAGCGCAGCGCAAGATGGTTGGCAGCGCCTATTGGCGTGGTTCAAACAAAACGGCGTGGCTTGATGCGAACTTGGGCGGTGGCCGCACCCGCTGTGATGCATCGGGGTGGCATCATCGCTGAGAAGACATGAAATTGCTCTACATCGTGTTGGGTACCTTGGCCGCCGGTGTAGGCAGCGTGCTGGTGGCGGCCATGTTGGCCCGTGCACTGCTGTCTGCCTATACCCAGCATTTGCTCAGCTTGGCCGCTGGCGCTTTGTTGGCCACGGCTTTTTTGCATTTGCTGCCCGAGGCCTTTGAGTCGGGTGCATCACCCCACCAACTGTTCATCACCTTGTTGGTGGGCCTGGTGTTTTTCTTTTTGCTCGACAAAGCAGAGTTGTGGCACCACGGGCACGAGCACGCACACCACCATGGGCATCAGCACCATCACGATCACACCCAAACCGCCAGCCCCGGCGCATCAGGTTCTTGGTCGGTGTTGTTGGGTGACAGCATCCATGCCTTTGGCGATGGTTTGTTGGTGGCCGCGGCATTTTTGGCCGATGTGAAACTGGGCTTGGCCGCATCGCTGGCGGTTTTGGCCCACGAGGTGCCACACCACATCGGCGACCTGGTGGTGTTGCAGCAAGGTTTGGGACAGTCGCGCAGTGCCCTCATCAAGTTGTCCCTGGCCGGGGGTGTGACGGTGCTGGGGGGTGTGGTTGGCCACAGCCTGATCGCTGGTCATGAAGAATGGTTGCCCTATTGGCTCACCTTGGCGAGCAGCAGTTACGTGTATGTGGCCCTGGCCGACTTGATTCCACAATTGCAAAAACGCTTGACCGCCCCGGCCACTGCGGCGCAGATCACTTGGTTGTTGGCCGGGATTGCCCTCGTCACGGGCGTCACCCAGCTGGGGCATATGCACTGAAGCGGCAGCGCTTTATTCCTGGGCAATGAACTTGGCGGTCCAATCGGAATTGTCCGAATCCTCACCGGTGCGGTTGCTGAAATAATAAGCAGCCCCGCCCACAAAGGGCGAAAAAGCTTCAATCCATGCTTTGGATTCTTTTCGGGTGATGCCCAGGGTGTAGCGTTTGCCCGCCTCCGCATTGAAAAGGCGCGAAAACTCGCCCGTGGTGAAGCGCTGATCGATTTTGATGCGCCTGGACCCGGGCGTGGCTTGGACTTCGCAGTTACCCCCGTTGGCCAAAACGCAAACTTGCTTGCCATCCAAAAAAACGCGCACGTTGACGTCAATCAAAATCCAACGGTCGTTTTCGCGCTCGAAACGAAACACCGCGTCGCCCTTGGACAGCGCAGGGGTTGTGTCACTGGTGGGTTGATCCGAACCACCGGTAGCTCCTTGCGATGCATTTGCCACGGCAGGCTCTGTGGCGTTGGTTGCTGTCTGTGCCCCAAGCCAAACTGGGCTCAGCAAGGCGAGCAAACATGCAAACCGAAATTCACCAACATGCCCCATTGCAAGTCCTTAAAAACGCCCAGAGAATATCTGGGAATTAATCTTATGGCCTAAATATGTAATTTTGTTGATTTTCGGCATATTTTTTTATTTTATTTGGCAAGGTTGGCAGTTGCAGGATCAGATGTCAGCCTGAACTGACCTCTTTGCCAAACCAATGATTGGTTGCAAGTCCGGGTGAAGGTCAATCAAAATTTCATTGATGGGTTCCCCTTCATGGGCAGGGCGCTGCCAACGAAGTTGGGCGAACTCAGCCGGTGGCAAATGGACTGAGACAGTGAATTAAGTTGTCATTTGCAAGCTGAGAAGAATTGAGACCTGATACCGATGGTCAGCCCTTGGCGCAAGCCAAGCCAGGGGTATTGCACCACTCGCTCCAACTGCCCGGGTACAAACTGGTGTTGCCCAAACCCGCAAGCTCCATCGCCAACAGGTTAGGCAACGCACTCACGCCACTGCCGCAGTGGTGGACCACGCCAGCGGGGTCACGACCGGCCAGGAGTTGATCAAACTCTTGCCTGAGCAGGGCGGGGCTTTTGAAAAATCCATTGGCATCGAGGTTGAGCGGAAATGGGCGATTGAGGGCCCCGGGAATGTGCCCAGCCACAGGGTCCAGCGGCTCTGTCTCGCCCTTGAAGCGCGCCGGTGCGCGCGCATCGATCAGGGTTTGCTGTGGGCTCCCCAATTGGGCCGCCACTTCGGCGGTGGAGCGCCAATTGACCAAGGCCGGGGCCAAGCTGAATTGCCCCTCTGTCCGGGGGCTTTCAATGCCACGGGTGATGGCCCCGCCTGATTTTTGCCAAGCCTGAAAGCCACCGTCCAGCACGGCCACCGCTGCGTGCCCGCACCACTTCATCATCCACCACAGGCGGACGCAATAGTTGGCACCTTGGCGGTCGTAGACCACTGCTTGCATATCGTTGTTCAGTCCCACGCAGCGCAACCATTGGGCCAGCACCTCACGCTGGGGCAGGGGATGGCGACCGCCATTGACCGCAAAGGCCGGATCGGACTCGCTCAGGTGATGATTGAGGTCGGCATGTATCGCCCCCGCAATGTGTTCCTGGCCGTACATTTGCAGGCCTGCTTCGGGGTTCATCAGGTCGGCGCTGACATCAAACACCAGGCATTGGGCTGGTGAAAGGGCGCTGAGTTGTTCAACGGTTATGAGGTGGGTGTGCATTCAGGACTCCGCAGTGAGTGAGGGAGATGATTCTTGCAGCCAAGTGGCCCAAATGCCACTGACCATGATGACGGTCATGCCAGCCCAGCCCCACAAGGTGATCGGGTCGTTAAAAAAAGCCACGCTGAACAAGGCGCCAAACACGATGCCAGCGTACTGCAAATTGGCCGCAACCAAAGTGGGCCCGAGGCTGTAACCACGGGTCATGCACATTTGACCGGCTGAAGCCAACACGCCCAAAGGCAGCAACCAGGCAGCGGCCTCGGTGTTCCAACCCGAGTTCCCTTGCACGCCCATCCCCGCCGCCCCGGCCAATACACTGGCCAAGGAGAAGAATAAAACGGTGCGTGTGATGGGCTCGCCGGCTTGGGTCAGGCTGCGCACTTTCAAATAGACCACTGCCGAACTCACCCCAGAGACGATGCCGACCAAGGCCGCAAACCACTGATCGGTGTCCACGGTGGGGCGCAGCATCAGCACCACCCCGGCAAAACTGGCCAGGATGCTAAATCCCAATGGCCCGGTGTGGCCGCCAAAGGTGGTGAACGCCTTTGGCGAACCCCGGCTGGATCGCAAGCCCCACCACAAACTGGTGACCCAGGCCAACAAGGCCACCCACACACTGCTCATGTAATTCAAGGTGATGGCGGTGGCCAGCGGCAACTCGGCCAAGGCGTAAAACCATGTGCCCAAAGAGAACACGCCTATCGAGCAGCGCCACAGGTGTTGACCAGGGATGTGGGTGCGCCACTCAATGTCTTGCCCGCGCAGCACGGCCAGCATGATCAACACGCTGATGATGCCCCGGTAAAAAACCAATTCAGATGCGTTGTAGTGGATTGACGCAAATTTGACGCAAACCCCCATGCCGGCAAAACAAGCCGCAGACAGCAGCATCCAAACGGCTTGCATCTCAGGTGCTGAATTGCATGCGCTGTCGATACCACTCGTGGAAATGCTGCATCCCGTCTTCCATCGGGCTTTGGTAGGGCCCGCGCTCGTCGTCGCCGCGCTGCATCAGCGCCAAGCGACCGGCATCCATGCGCTCGGCGATTTCATCGTCTTCCAGGCAGGTTTCCATATAAGCGGCTTGTTGGGCCTGCACGAAATCGCGCTCAAAAGCGACAATTTCTTCGGGGTAGTAAAACTCCACCATGTTCAGGGTTTGGGACGGGCTGATGGGGTGCAAGGTGGAAACGGTGAGCACATGCGGGTACCACTCAACCATGATGTGCGGGTAATAGGTCAACCAAATGGCCCCTTGTTCTGGGGGCTTGCCCTGGCTGTACTGCATGACCGCTTGGTGCCAGCGTTGGTAGACCGGGCTGCCCGCGTTTTTCAGTTGGTTGGCCACGCCCACGGTTTGCACCGAATACTCGCGTTGAAACTCCCATTTCAAGTCGTCACAGGTGACAAACTGACCCAGTCCTGGGTGGAAGGGGCCGACATGGTAGTCCTCGAGGTACACCTCGATGAAGGTCTTCCAGTTGTAATTGCAGTGGTGCAACTCCACCCGATCCAGGGCGTAGCCGGTGAAGTCAAGGCTGTGGCGTGGACCCATTTGGGCCAGATCGGCCCCGATGTCACGGCCATTGTCTTCAAACAATAGGCCATTCCACTCCCGCAAAGGGTAGTTATGGAGGTTCAGGCATGGGTCTTGGGAAAAGTGCGGAGCGCCCAACAGTTGGCCACTGGGGGCATAAGTCCAGCGGTGCAAGGGACAAACGATATTGCCCGCAGCACTGGCGGCGTTGGCGACCGCGCTCAAGTTGCCTCGCCCTTTGAGCATCACCGCTTGGCGATGGCGGCAAATGTTGGAGATGAGTTGCACCCCTTGGGCGGTGCGCACCAGGGCGCGGCCCTCACCCTCTTGGGGCAAGGTCGCATAGTCACCCACCTCGGGCACGCACAATTGATGCCCCACATAACGGGGCCCA